>NZ_CP096670.1:4367500-4616181 GCF_023238625.1 Agarivorans sp. TSD2052 | reverse complement strand
TCGCGACTCCGCGTTATCACCAAAAAGACCGTCTATTTTATAACGGAAGCCGCTTAAACTCTAGGTTTCTTATGAATTATTCACAAGCAGATAACAAATATGTGAATAAAACTAGATTGGCCATATAACAGCTTAGTTATTTGATATAACCACAGTGTATTTGTGCAAGTTTAAACTCTAGAGTAGAATTTTTATCCATACACAACCACTCAAATAGACTAATCCACATGAAACTACTAAAGAAATCACCATTACTCATTGGTTTACTACTAATTAGCCTTGCACCATGGTCAGCATTTGCGCAAGAAACAGTCAAAGTAGGCATGTCTGGTCGCTACTTTCCTTTTACCTTTGTTAAGCAAGATGAATTACAAGGTTTTGAAGTAGATGTATGGAACGAATTAGCTAAGCGAAATGATTGGAAAGTTGAGTTTATCACTTCAAACTTCTCGGGATTATTTGGCATGTTGGAAACGGGCCGCGTGGATACCATTTCAAACCAGATCACCATAACTGATGAACGTAAGGCTAAATACCTATTCTCTTCCCCTTATGTGGTCGACGGCGCTCAGATAGTTGTACGCAAAGGTAACCAGGAAATTACCGGCATCGATGATCTGAAAGGAAAAAAGGTAGCCGTTAATCTGGGCTCTAACTTTGAGCAACTCCTGCGTAAATACGATAGCGAACAGCAAATCAATATTGTGACTTACGATACAGGTATTGAACAAGATGTAGCACTGGGTCGCTCAGACGCGTTTGTAATGGACCGTGTATCATCACTGGAGCTAATCAAAAAATCTGGTCTACCCTTAGCATTAGCAGGTCAGCCTTTTGAAACAATCGAAAATGCGATGCCATTTAAAAACAATGCCACTGGCCAAGCACTGCAAGCTAAAGTGAATGCCAGCTTAGAAGCAATGCAACAAGACGGTAGCCTAAGCGCTATTTCTAAAAAATGGTTTGATGGGGACATCACCAAATAATGTCACAATTTGACTTTAACTACATGTTGGAACTGTTCCCAATACTGTTCAAGTATTTGGGAACCACCATGGAAATGGCTGCAATTGCAGCCGTTTTTGCCTTGATACTGGCCTTAGCCTTAGCGCTTTTCCGTGTCTTTAAGCTGCCTATTCTAAATCAGTTTGCCGTGGTGTTTATCTCATTCTTCCGCGGCACCCCACTGTTAGTACAACTATTTATTTTGTATTACGGCTTACCGCAAATATTTCCGATAATGATCGGCTTAGATGCGTTTAGTGCTTCGGTCATCGGTTTGAGCCTGCACTTTTCTGCCTATAAAGCAGAAAGCATCCGCGCTGCGATTAACTCGATCGACAAAAGCCAATGGGACGCCTGCTACGCCTTTGGAATGACTAGGCTTCAAGCACTAAGGCGAGTAGTACTGCCGCAAGCCTTACGCACCGCATTGCCATCGCTAATGAACTATCTCATCGACATGATCAAGAGCACCTCGTTAGCATTTACTTTGGGCGTGGCAGAAATCATGGCTAAAGCGCAAATGGAAGCGTCTAGCAGCTTTAAATTCTTTGAATCATTTTTAGCTGTTGCCCTTATCTATTGGGGGGTTGTTGCCATATTTACCCAAGTTCAAAATGTCGCTGAAAAGCGTTTATCCAAGGCCTATTAAGATGATAAAACTGAGCAATATTGAAAAAGCCTTTGATGGACAAATAGTACTTAACGGTATCGATCTTGAGGTAAATGAAGGCGAAGTTGTGGCTATCATCGGTCCTTCAGGTACAGGGAAATCTACCCTATTACGCTGTATTAATTATTTGGAACAGCCTGATCGAGGAGACATTTCGGTTGATGATCTTTGTGTCAAAGCTGAACGTCACCAACAAAGTGAAGTATTAGCTTTACGTAGAAAATTGTCTTTTGTATTTCAAAACTACTCGTTATTTGCCAATTTTAATGCTTTGCAAAACATTGCAGAACCGTTAATTACGGTATGGAAACAACCAAAACAGCAGGCCTATGCCACGGCCACTCAAATTTTGAGTGATATAGGGCTGGCAGATAAAGCGAATCATTACCCGAGCCAACTATCAGGCGGTCAACAGCAACGGGTAGGCATTGGTCGTGCAATGGCAACACATAGCAAAGCGATTTTATTTGATGAACCGACCTCGGCGCTCGATCCTGAGTGGGTAGCAGAAGTGCTCGCACTGATCAAACAACTGGCCTTACAAAAACAAACGATGATTATTGTTACCCATGAAATGGCTTTTGCCCGCGAAGTGGCCGATCGCATTGTGTTTATGAGTGATGGTGAAATAGTTGAGCAAGGCAGCCCTGAACAACTATTTAAACATGCAAAAGATCCAAGAACTCAACAGTTTATATCAAGTATCGTTAAGCGTGGAGCGTTCTAATTACTACGATCTATTGCACCTTTATATAGACCTACTATAATGCCGCGGAAGATCCAAAGGATCTTTTTATATTCCACAAACTAGATTAAACGATATTTAGTTTGACTTAGAAGAGGTGAATGATTAGAATTTCGCCTCTTTTTTTACCCGATGCATAAACCTCTATGGTTAACCTGCATCGATTTTACTGTACAGTAAAAACTAGCTAGCAAGAGTAATAACTATGAAACGTACTTTTCAACCAAGCGTACTAAAGCGTAAGCGTAGCCACGGTTTTCGCGCTCGCATGGCAACTAAAAACGGCCGCCAAGTTTTGGCTCGTCGTCGTGCCAAAGGTCGCGCAAGTTTGTCTGCATAATTAAGTGCAAAGACATTCGTTCGGCAGGGAGTTACGTTTGTTAACTCCCATGCATTTTAAACACGTATTCTCCAACCCCGTTCGTGTGGGTACTCCTCAACTCACTATCCTTGCAAAAACCAATACTTTATCTCATCCTCGTTTGGGTTTAGCTGTTTCCAAAAAAAGCATTAAACTTGCCGTAGGCAGAAATAGAGTTAAACGTTTAGCAAGAGAAAGCTTTCGTCTGCATCAGCATCAGTTACCCGCAGTAGACATAGTTGTAATTTCCAAGAACGGTATTTCAGATTTAAGTAATCAAGAACTGATTAAGCTTCTGGAGAAATCATGGCGAAGACTAACGCGCCGTTGCGAATAATCGCAATTATGCCCATTAAGGCTTATCAATATGTGATAAGCCCTATGCTTGGCCCGCGCTGCCGCTTTACGCCATCGTGTTCAGATTATGCAATTGAAGCAATTAATTTGCACGGTGTGATAAAAGGTTGTTGGTTAGCAAGCCAACGTCTATTAAAATGCCATCCTCTACATCCTGGCGGGCATGATCCTGTTCCAGGTTCCAAAAAAACTAATAGTGATTAACTAAATTATGGAATCTCAACGCAATTTACTAATAATTGGGTTGCTGTTTGTAAGTTTTCTTATCTATCAGCAATGGCAAAAAGACTACGGACCACAACCTGTAGTAACAACTGCAACCAATACCGCAACCACAACGGCTGCGAATGCAAATAGTGATGTGCCAGCAGGTGCAGCATCTCTCGACGATTCAGCTTTAACTCAAGCCGCAGCAGCAACTGGCCAGTTAATCACTGTAACGACAGACGTATTAAAACTTAAAATTAGCGCGCAAGGCGGTGATGTAGTGAGTGCGGAACTATTGGCTTACCCAATAGAAGAAGACTCTCCTAACCCCTTTGTGCTGTTAGAAGATAACGCTAACTTTACCTACATTGCGCAAAGCGGTTTGATTGGCCGTGATGGCCCAGACGCAAATGCCAATGGCCGCCCTGTTTACCAAGTCAGCAGTGATAGCTTTCAGCTAGCCGATGGCAGTGATGAATTAGTGGTAGCGCTTAGTTATCAAGACCAAAACGGAAATAGCTTTGTGAAAAGCTTTACCCTTGCTCGTGGTAGCTACGACGTAAAAGTAGACTTTGATATTACCAACAACGGTGATAACAACCTAAGCCTGCAGCAGTACAGCCAAATTAAGCAAACTGAAAAAGAGCATAGCTCTAGCATGGTAATGCCAGTGTACCGCGGTGGCGCATACTCTAGCGATTCAACCCGCTACTCAAAGTACAGCATTAAAGACATTAAAAAGTCTAACCTAAACGTAACCACTACCGGTGGTTGGGTGGCAATGATGCAACACTACTTTGTGACCGCTTGGCTACCAAATGCAGACCAAACTAACCAATTGTACTCAACCAGTAATAACGGTTTTGTATTCATGGGTTACAAGGCGCCAGCTGAAATTGTAGCGCCAAGCCAAAGCATTAAGTTAAGCAGTGCATTGTGGGTGGGTCCTAAGCTACAGGCAGAAATGGCTGAATCAGCGCAACACCTAGACCTTACCGTAGATTACGGCTGGTTATGGTTTATTGCACAGCCACTGTCTAAGTTACTTAAGTTCTTCCACAGCATCGTGGGTAACTGGGGTGTCGCTATTATTCTTATCACCTTCACCGTAAAAGGTTTGTTGTACCCGCTAACTAAAGCGCAATACACCTCAATGGCGAAGATGCGTTTACTGCAACCTAAAATGGCAGCACTACGTGAGAAGTTTGGTGACGACCGTCAGAAAATGTCGCAAGGCATGATGGAGCTCTACAAGAAAGAGAAAGTAAACCCATTGGGTGGCTGTTTCCCTATCTTGCTACAAATGCCTATCTTTATTGCCCTGTACTGGTCGCTAATGGAAAGCGTTGAATTGCGTCATGCACCATTCTTTGGCTGGATTACTGATTTATCAGTACAAGACCCGTTCTACATTTTGCCAGTACTAATGGGTGTGAGCATGTTCTTCATTCAGAAGATGTCTCCAACCACCGTAGCTGACCCAATGCAGGCTAAAATCATGCAGTTTATGCCGGTTATCTTTACCGTGTTCTTCTTATGGTTCCCTGCTGGTCTAGTACTTTACTGGTTGATGAGTAACGTGGTAACGCTGATTCAGCAAACCATTATTTACCGTAACCTTGAGAAAAAAGGTCTGCATAAACGCTAAACACAAACTTTAGCAACAATGCTAAAATGCCATTCAGTGAAAGCTGAATGGCATTTTTTATTTTTGACGGGTAACTTCAGAGAG
Organism: Agarivorans sp. TSD2052; assembly: GCF_023238625.1. Taxonomy (NCBI): domain Bacteria; kingdom Pseudomonadati; phylum Pseudomonadota; class Gammaproteobacteria; order Alteromonadales; family Alteromonadaceae; genus Agarivorans; species Agarivorans sediminis. The sequence goes on along the minus strand of NZ_CP096670.1, from coordinate 4,611,104 downwards.
AGTCAGCATGAATTCAAATGATACGATTGTGGCACAAGCTACTGCACCAGGGCGTGGCGGCGTGGGTATTATTCGTGTATCAGGTCCTATGTCACAGCAGGTGGCAGAAACACTACTGGGTAAATGCCCGGCTCCTCGTTATGCCGACTACCTAGCATTTAAAAACCTTCAAGGTGATACGCTTGACCAAGGCATAGCCTTGTTCTTCAAAGGCCCACATTCCTTCACCGGAGAAGACGTACTAGAACTGCAAGGCCATGGCGGCCCTGTGGTGATAGATATGCTGATCCGTGAGATTAGCCAAATTAACGGCTTACGCATGGCCCGCCCTGGCGAGTTCAGTGAACGCGCATTTCTCAACGATAAGCTCGATTTAGCCCAAGCAGAAGCCATTGCAGACCTTATTGAAGCCACCAGTGAGCAAGCCGCTAAAAGTGCCTTACAATCGCTTCAGGGCGAGTTTTCTAACAAAATACATCACTTGGTAGAAAACGTGACCCGCCTGCGAATATACGTTGAAGCGGCGATAGACTTTCCTGAAGAAGAAATTGATTTTCTTAGCGATGGCAAAGTGCAAGCCGACCTATACGCGATTATCGAAGACCTAAGTCAAGTGCAAGCCCAAGCTCGCCAAGGTTCTTTGCTGCGCGAAGGCATGCGTGTTGTTATTGCCGGTCGCCCCAATGCCGGTAAGTCTAGCTTGCTGAATGCCTTAGCGGGTAAACAAGCCGCCATTGTTACCGATATTGCTGGCACCACCCGTGACGTATTACGCGAGCACATTCATATTGATGGCATGCCTTTACATATTATTGATACCGCCGGCTTACGTGACGATGCCGATGTCGTTGAACAGATTGGAATCGAACGAGCTTGGGACGAAATCAATCATGCTGATCGGGTGTTATTTATGGTGGATGGCACCACCACTGATCAGCTCGACCCGCTAAAAATATGGCCAGAATTTGTCGCCAAGCTACCTGAAAATATTGGTATGACAGTAGTGCGTAACAAAGCCGATATAACCGGTGAAGACCTCTCAGTAGTGATGGATCATGGCCACCCAGTTTATAAACTTTCAGCCAAAACAGAGTTAGGTTTAAGTGAGCTAAAAGACCACCTCAAAGAGTGCATGGGTTTTAAAGGCAACATGGAAGGAGGGTTTATGGCCCGACGCCGCCACCTCAACGCCATTGAATTAGCCGCTGAGCATTTAGATAACGGTAAAACTCAACTAGAAGTTTATCAAGCAGGTGAATTACTGGCTGAAGAACTGCGCTTAGCACAACAACACTTAAGTGAAATTACCGGTGAATTTAGTTCTGATGACTTACTTAGCCGAATATTTACCAGTTTTTGTATCGGAAAGTAAAGTGGGCAAACAAGGGAAATTAACGGCAAACAACGACAACTAAGCTACTGATTTTATTAGACCTCACTGTTCGTTAGTTTTCATTAGTTTCCGTTATTTTCTAATTATGGTCCCCAATTGGGGACTAAAATGAAAATTTCTATTGAAAAACGTACACTTAGAGTAAACAAAACAAGAGCTTTACGACTTATTTATGATTACGGTTATATCTCTGACTTAAAGGGTAAAACCCGGCCACAAGAAAACCGATTGAGGTTAGTTAGCCAATAGCACTAAGTACATTGATAAGACGTTTAACAAAACTATTCATACTTATCTCTTTCTACTACGAACATCTCTTCAATTTGTTTGATCATCTTGTTGTGAGACTTAACGATGCTGTTGTGTATTGTTCCTGTGATGATTAGAAGTATTGCGCATGCGGCTGATACTCCGGAAAATGCGAACCAATCTACATGATGCAGTTTTAGGCCTGCAAATAGGAATACTAAGCTTAAGTAAAGTAGGCTATAGCCTATGTTTAATCTAGTTGAGTTTTTCATAGTGGGGATCTCTTGCTTAAAAAGGTCTCCGTAGAGGCCATGATTAGTTATTATTGGCTAGCTGCTTTGAATGCTTTGCCTGCATCCGAGATTGCTTGGTCTACTTCTTTACATGAACCAGTTACCCTAGCAGAACGTTCTTTTAGCAATGAATCGCTAGCATCTTTATCACCGTTCAGTTCAGCCGATACAATAGGGGCCATCATAGCCATTCCCATAGCCATACCTAAATCGGCCATTGAATCGACTTCACAGTTATTCTTAAGATAAACGTAATTAGCCATATAACTCATTGCCGCTTCCCCTTTCGGTGATAACTTGGTTTCACCACAACCCGTTAGAACAAGAGTTGTTGTAAATGCTGCGAAAGTTAATACATTTTTCATGTGTGCGGTTTCCATTTAGGTTGATTGGCCTCAAACGAGACCGTAGTTATAGAGTTAAATTTGTTATGAATGTTATTACTGGTTCAGCATCAAAACCGCATACAAGCAGCAAGGTTGCCAACAAGTTGTACTTCATTTGTTCCCCGCTATTGGATGCCTAACATCTGTAGACTCATATACATAAAAAGGTTGTGGTTACTTGGCACTTCAAGCAATTAGTAGTGTTTAATTATCTGGTGGGTTGATCATTCAGAGCCGCAGTGTCTTTACTACTGGGTTATAGCTAACCAATGCGCCTTGGTTTTCGTCCCTGATTTTTTTCTGTTTTGAATCAGGGGTTGCTTTGGCATCGCTAATACATAGGCCTAGCGTTAATAGAGTTACTATTACGAAGTAAGCTATGACATATTTAGTAATTGCTAACATGTGTTGTTTTCTCTCTGGTTTATTGCCGCCCCCACTATTGAGTGGCTATTACGCTTTACTTAGCGCCATACACTTCAGGTCTTTAATTAGTAGCAACTTTGTAAACAATCGTTTGGGTTTATGTGGGTGAAAAACCTTTGATAATGGTGGTGTGAACGTGGCTAGAAGTAGTGGTAGGGATCAGTTTTGGATTGGCTGAAAATGCTTTAACCGGCATAAATGCTGCTACCAGCAAAATAACGATAATTGTTATTTGAAGTATTCTAAGTGCTTTCATTTTTATGTCGCCCTGGTTATTTGAGGCTAACTATTTAGTTAGATGGTTAGTTAGCCATTCGAAGAGTTAGTTATTAAGATTTAGGGCGGGTAAACAATACAAATAAGCCTAAAATGATGTCACCTATAACCCAAATGCCTGATATAAGCATTGCCCCGATACCCGTACCAATAGCTGCCCCTGCTGCCTCGGCACCTTCTAAACTATCCATAGTAGTGGTTGCAGCGTCCATACCTGCAAACATCCACCAAGCCATAAATATGTTAAATAAGATGAACGACCACTTGATTAGCTTGCCGAAGATAGAGCGTTTAGGCTTATTGATTAATGAGCCACAGCCAACACATTTATGAGATGTTGAAGCTATTTCTTTTGAACAAGTTGGGCAGTTTATTAAAGTAGTTTTAGACATTGTGTTCTTCTTGGTTAGATAGGTTTAACTATTTAGTGATTGTTGCGAAATGTGTGTAACCATGAGTAGTGAGGGCATCAGCTCCAACTGAGCCAGTTCTTATGTAGAACGAGCCTTTAGGTTTAATTGTGTAGCCTGCTTCTTGATACGGCGTGAAGCTTTTTCCTGTATAGATATAGACACCTTTCGAACTTGCTTCTACTAGTTCAGTTGTATCGTTTACTAGCTTTACGTTAAAGGTTGGTTCAACTGAATCAAGTTCACCAGTGCGGGCTTTCAAGCGTTGTTTGAGCTTATCAGATACCATAAGCAACACTTTACCGTCGGCTAAACCTAACCCTAATTCACGTTTATTCTTTGAACTATTCATGCCCCCTTGTTTCGTGATCAATTGGGTTTCGATGTTATATGTAACAATTGAATCGAATGCGTACTTGCTAGTTGCTTTGCATGATACAAACTCATGCTCACGGGCAAACAAGTTCCACATCATTCCATTTGCTTTACTCAATGAATCGGACTCGGCACCTGTTTCGCGGTCTTTACATGAACCATCGATGGTAATTTTTGCTTGAGAAGTAATGACCGTATCGTTTAGCTCTAAGTTGCTAACTTGGCTAATGTTTACAGGCACGATAACCTCGGCATCGCAGCCAACTAGGACAATAACTAACGCTGATAAGGCGAGCAATTTATTCATGTTTTCTCTCTGTTCGGCTTTCCCTCTTTCGAGGGTTTAGGGTTTGCTATTTGCTAACAGCTTTAAATGCTTTACCAGCGTCTTTAATAGCTTGCCTAACGTCACCACATGAACCCGTGATTAAGGCTTGTCTCTTGGCTAAGAATTCTTCATTTCCTTCTTTATCTTGGCCTAGTTCGGCTAACAGCACTGGGCTTACCATTACTACGCCCATAGCCATACCTAAATCTTCCATACTATCTATTTCACAATTGTCCTTTAGATAGTTGTAGTTAGTTAAATAGTTAACAGCAGCTTCACCTTCGGCTGATAATGTAGGCTCACCACAACCGGTTAGTATTAGAGCGAAAGATAGCGCTGTAATAGCTAATATGTTTTTCATTTTGATACTTCTCTATGGATTAAACAGCGCCCAGTTCAAGAGCGACTTGCTTTGCTTGTTTCCAACAATCTTACTGCTGAAACTTAGTTGCAAACTTTGCAACAAAACTACGACACCCCACAAAAAAGGACAGCGTCCTTTTTATATTGTGTTGTATGAAAATGGTTGTCAAGAAAAATCACTTTAAGCATCGAAACTTAAATTAGGAGCTACCAATATGAGTGTTAACCATTAGCAAATACTTAAGTACTCAAGCTGATGATTCAACCGAAACCAAGTTTGAGAAAGTTTGGTTTCGGTTAATTAGTATGGGAGTTATTCGAATGTTTTTAAGGAAGCGGGGGGAACTTTACGCGCTTTTTTAACTGTTTATAACGGAAAATCCAACACACATATACACACACCGCTTAACATCTTCCGGGTGCCCATTGATGGTATCGAATAAACCTTTTACACCGTCTAACTTTGGGATGATTGGTCCCACAGACAATATAGCCGCTTTAAATTGTGCGTTTGTATTGAACGAATCCACCCAAGAATTATAAAAGTCGGTGGTGGAGTCAAAATTAAGAGGCTCTTTAATCATTTGAATGTAAATCGGCGCTAGCTGTGCTGCTATGTCAGATTTTCTCTTAAAATGGGCATTAATCCCAGACTTAGAAATGCCCGCCGTTTCAGCTATATGTACAAATGTAGCTTTATCAAACCCTTCACTCATGGTTATTTTTAAGGCTGCATCAATAATCTTAGCTCTGGTTCGTTCCGATTTTATACTCATTAAATTGGCCGGCATTTTGTTGTAACTCTTTGTCACTATGTTTTTCAATAGTAGCACTAGCAATATTTACTTTACTAGACCGGCAAGACTTTTGACCTATACGATTCTTTTGAATTGATGATCATAAAATTAAAGCAACCTTTGTGTAAAAGTTAGTCAAAAATCTGTTGACCCAGCAGCAGCATCACTCTATTATCCACCCACAAAAAGGACGCCATCCTTTTTGTGGGTGGATAATAGAAAGCTAGTGTACTAACTCACTTCTTGCCCTATTTGCATAACCAAAAACTCACCTTGCTAAGAAACCTCAAAGGGGTCTTACATTTCTCACTCAATAATGGCCACAGTGCTTGGTCTATATGGAAAAAGAATGAAAAAATTTATTGTTTTGTTGGCCTTAATGACTCCTATGTTGGTTAACGCCAGCGAGCAAAAAGACGCAGGAAAAACCTTTGCGCAAATAACCGCCTGCCATTTAGCTGGTGAAATAGATAAATCAGATAAAGATGCAGCAAACTTTAAAGTGATAGCTAGGTACAAAATTGCTAGCCGTAACCATTGGTGGAAAAAAGACATGAAAAGAGCACAAGAGAAGGAGTTCAGACGCTTAGACAATACCAACAAATTAGAACTCGCAATTATGTGCGGCATCATCGAAAACAAGTGGTTATAGAACAGTTATCTATTTTAAAGGGGGTTAAAAATGTTTCATAGCGCGGGTTTTCGACTAATAACGGTAACTGTTTTTATAGCGGGTATGCTTGCTTGTAATGGTGAGGACTCTATGCGTCCACTAAATGAAGATGTTCGTCCCGTAAAAATAATGAAAATTTCAGTTGCTGGCGACAAGGAAGTATCTATATTTCCAGCAATCATTAATGATAATCGCCTTGTTGATTTAAGCTTTACATCAGGCGGTAAAGTTATTTCTCTTCCGGTAAAAAATGCACAATTCGTGAAAAAAGGAGAGGTGATTGCAAGCCTTGACCAACGCGAACTGAAAAATAGCCTAAACAAATTTAAAGCTCAATTTAGAAGTGCCGAAATTGAGTACAATAGAGCGCGGCAATTATCTAAAAACAATGCTATTTCCCAAAGCGCTTTGCAAGAACGTTTAACTGAACGCGACGTAAAGCAATCCCAATTAGACAGTGCCCTACAAGCCATAAATGATTCTGTTTTAACCGCGCCATTTGATGGCGTTATTGCTAAAAAAATGGTCGATAATGGGCAAACCGTATCAAGCGCTCAGGCTATAGTGAAGTTTATTGGCGGCGATACTCAAGAAGCATCTATCGACATGCCAGCAAACTATTTAGCGGAATTATACCAAAGCACAAATAAGCAAAATAATACCAACACTTTTATTGTTCTTGATATTGCCCCAGAGAGAAAAATTGCCGCTTATTATCGAGAAGCCACCTTATTGGCAGATAGCGCAACACAAACTTATAACATTACTTTTGAGTTTTCAGCTCCTAGCAACTTGTTAGTTCTTCCAGGAATGAATGCAACCATCGAAATACACACGTTGGCAGACCATTCGGAAAATCACCCCCTAATACCATTAAGCGCAATAACAAGTGATGGCAGTGATGCTTACGTTTGGGTAGTAAATAGTGAAAACATGACGGTTACGAAACGGAAAATACACATAGCAGAAGGTGTTGGTGAAATGCTCGCTGCTACATCAGGAATAGCAAAAGATGAACTAATAGTCAGTGCGGGAGCGACCTACTTATACGAAGGGATGAAGGTAAGAAAATGGAAATAATCTTATTGAGTCATTTTGTAAAAGTTATCCGTGAGCAGGCGAGAACTAATGAATATTGCTGAATTTACAATAAAAAATACAGTGTTGAGCGTTATTGTTATGTTGTTAACAATAGTTGGTGGATGGCATGCCTATCAAAACATGGCGAGGTTCGAAGACCCTGAATTTACGATTAGACAAGCTGTTATTGTTACTAGCTATCCTGGCGCAAGCCCTCATGAAGTCGCGCTGGAAATTACCGAACCTTTAGAAAAAGCCATTCAACAGTTAGCCGAAGTAAAGACTATTGAATCTGTTTCAACCTATGGAAAGTCTGAAATAAACGTAGAAGTAAGATATGACGCGTCAAAAACTCGAAGTGATTTACAGTTAGTTTGGAACAAACTGCGTAATAAAATCAGTGATACTTCGTCAGCTTTACCAACAGGCGCCGGTAAACCTTATGTGGCAGATGACTTTGGTGACGTATTTGGTCTGCTCTATTTTGTAACGGGCGACGGTTATTCAAACGCAGAGTTAAAAAAATACGCAAAAACCTTACAGAGTTCATTGCTACAAGTAGACGGTGTTGCTCGAGTTACCCTTGACGGGTTACAAAAAGAAGCCATTTATGTCGAGATATCGAATCAAGATGCTAAAAGGTTAGGCTTAGCTATTTCTAATGTTGTTAGCCTACTGTCTCAACAAAACGCAGTGGTTTCGTCGGGTAACGTTAAAGTTGGTAATAAGCGCTTAGTTATAGACCCAACCAATGTTGTTGACTCGGTTGAGTCGATTCAAAACCTCCTTATAAGCACCGACGCAGACGGTAAACTTATTTATCTCAAAGACATCGCGCGAGTGTGGCGCGGTTATAGCGAACCAGAAGAAAAAGAATATCTATATAACGGTAAACCTGCTGTGGCTATTGGTATTTCAGGCCTACTAGGCAGCAACATCGTAAAAATTGGTTCAGATATTGACTCCAAGGTAGCAGAAACCAAAAACCTAAGACCACTAGGAATTGAATTACATGAGTTTTATCACCAAGGTAAAATTGTCGATTCGTCAGTTGAAAACTTTGTAGTGAATGTGATTGCGGCACTGGTGATAGTGATTGTAACCCTGCTTATTTTTATGGGCTTTAAGTCAGCCATTGTTATTGGCGCGATTTTGCTTTTGACTATTTTTGCCACACTTGCAACGATGAATTTTGTTGATATTCCTATGCATCGCATTTCATTAGGTGCGCTCATTATTGCCTTAGGAATGATGGTAGACAATGCGATTGTTGTCACCGAAGGGATATTGGTAGGTATTTTAAATGGTACTAAAAAATTAGCCATTGCCAAACAAATTGTTAAACGCTCAGTTTGGCCTTTGTTGGGAGGAACACTAGTAGGAATTATAGCTTTTGCTCCCATTGGCTTCGCCCCTGGTTCAACCGCAGAATATACCGGTCACCTGTTCTGGGTAATCCTTATTTCTTTAATGTATAGCTGGTTATTTGCTATTACCTTAACGCCGCTATTCTGCTTCTGGTTGTTCAAAGAATCTTTGGGTGACAATCTTAGCCAACAAACAGATAGCCGCTTCTCTACATTATACAAAAAATTACTTTACGCCACTCTCCAGCAACGCTTTATTGTTGTAGTGGGAGTTGTTGCGCTGTTTTGTGCCTCTGTATGGGGATTCCAATTTGTTAAACCGGGCTTTTTCCCTGCTTCTACGACGCCTATGTTTGTTGTTGATTACTGGCTTCCACAAGGAACCGATATTACTAAAACAAAGAAAGATATAGAAAGCCTAGGGAAGCATATTCAGTCTTTAGAAGGAGTAAAAACTGTACAAGCGTCGATTGGTGGAGGCGTACCGCGTTTCATGCTTGTATATGCCCCAGAGTCACAAAACTCTGCTTACGGCCAATTATTAATACGTACCCAAGATGACAAAGTTATCGATGGGTTACTTGTCGATATTCAACGCTATATTGATAACGCCTACCCTGATGCCCAAGGTAAAACATGGAAGTTTGTATTAGGACCTGGTGGAGGTTCACGCATAGAGGCAAAATTTAGTGGCCCTGCTCCTAAAGTATTGCACCACCTTGCTGACCAAGCCAAAGCAATAATGGCCGAAGATGGTAAAGCCTTATCTATTAAAGATGATTGGCGGCAAGCTATTAGCGTAATCGAGCCTATTTACGCAGTTCAAGCAGCCCAAAGAGTAGGTGTATCTAGAGAAGACTTAGCCTCAGCGCTAGAGACTAACTTCTCAGGAATGAGAATAGGTACCTACCGCGATAACGATGAGCTGATCCCAATTATTGCCAAAGCACCGAAAGCTGAGAGCAACAGCGTTACCGATATCAAAAACTTACAAGTTATTAGTTCTATCACCGGAGCCAGCGTACCTATTGGTCAAATAACTAACGGGTATAGAACGGTTTGGCGTGATGGTTTAGTAAGGCGAGTTGACCGCCAATGGGAAATTAAGGCGCAGTCAGATCCTGTTCCCGGTGAGCTTACAACCGATCTATTCAATCGCATAAAACCAAAAATTGAAGCGATTGACCTCCCAGAAGGTTACGCCTTGAAATGGGGTGGAGAGTATGGAGATTCTAAAGAATCTAATGACAATTTGGCATCAACCATTCCATTAGGTCTTATTGCGATGGTGATTACTGTTTTTGTGTTGTTTGGCTCGGTGAGGCAACCAATAGTTATTTGGCTGGTAGTACCTTTGGCCTTGATCGGAGTGTCTACAGGCTTGTTAGCCACAGGAACACCAATGGAGTTTATGGCTATTTTGGGCCTTCTGTCGTTGTCTGGCTTACTAATTAAAAATGCCATTGTGTTGGTTGACCAAATTGATTTAGAAATTATTGAAGGGAAACCAAGGCACGATGCAGTTGTTGACGCAGCGGCCAGCCGAGTTAGACCCGTAATGATGGGAGCATTAACCACAGTGCTAGGGGTTATTCCTTTATTCTTTGACGCATTCTTTAAATCGATGTCAGTTGTATTGGTATTTGGGCTTACTTTCGCGACCTTACTCACCTTAATTATAGTGCCTGTACTTTATGCCATTTTCTTCAACATAAAAGCTACTGAAAGTACAAAAAATCTTAATTTAACCCTCTAAAAAAGAGTCACTAAAATATCCATTCAGGCTTCAAACCAGCCTGAATGGATCACTGTATCTAAGGATTAATAATGAGCCTATTTAAACTCATAATACACTGTTCCATATTAACCCTATTGGTAAGTTGCGGTGGCAGCACTGACAACGATAACCCAGTTAAAGCCTTTAAAGGAAGAGCGATTGATGGCTATATCATCGGCGCTACTGTTTTCCTAGATCTAAACTTCAACAGTTTACATGATGCAGGTGAACCCAGTGTTGTGACGCAAGAAGAGGGAGAGTTTGAGCTAGTTATTCCGTCACGTTATAGCCAATGTGCTCAGTACGTGCCTATAGTCGTAAATGTGCCTGTGGGTGCGATAGATACCGATTTTATTAATACACCTATAGAAAATGCTTATTCGATGGTTTTTCCACCTCAATTTGCATTAATGACAGATCAATATTTGTTGAATTTGACGCCGTTAACCTCCGTTGTTTGGAAGCAAGTTGAGCAAGAACTCCGCGTTTACCAATCAGGAAATTTATCTTGTCAGTCTATTATTGCCGGACAAGAACTTCGAGAAGATATAGCACATAGATTGCGAGAGCAAGAATGGCGAATTGCTAATCGATACAACATTACGGTTAGCGAATTGTACGCTGACTATATCCACTCCGGAGATGATTCACTCCATCAACTTGCACAAAAACTGGTACCCGGATTGCAAAAGTCATATGAAGAAACCAAGCAATTACTAGATCAGCATCCAAACGCAGATTTTGCTTGGGTTGAATATTTCTTAGGGCGGCTAGCAAATAAGGATTCACTATATGACGATTGGTACCGTTATGAATTTGTTCAAACATCTAATGGTAACTTCGATTCTGAGACTTTTGTTATGTCTGATGACCTCAGTACTAAGGTGAGTCTATTCGATAAAAGTTCGATGAAAACGGTTCAGCGTAGTGGTATGAACATAGAGAAAACTGTCAACTTAGTCTATGCAGAGTTTGGCTACGGATGCTCGGTGAGTGAATGGCTAGAAACAACCTCACAGCAGTCATCAGGCGTTAGAAACTCAGTTTATTATGACGTCACCGATTGGACAGAATGTGAATCTCAAATGATCGCCGGTAGTGAGGTAATGCAATCTTTAATCACAAAAAACTATAGCGGTTCTGAGCTATCTAGCTCTACTGAACACGTTTACCATACCGACAACAATAGTGGGTTTAGCCATCTAATTGGAGTAACAGATTCAGTGACTCAAGAAGACTTAACCCCGATTAGAGAGGTAGTAGACACCGATTTTTACAGTGATGAATCTCATGGCGCTGACTATTGGTCGAGAACGAAAAATGACTTCAGTGAAAACGTCAGTAAGCCCTCTCAAGTTATGACTAGCCATAATAGCGATGGTAAGTGGGAAAAATATACTAATTATCGTGATGGTACCCATAAATTAGAATGTGGCGATTCAGAAACTTCAATGTCAGAAAGCCAATGCACTAATTTTAAATAAACTATATTCTATTAGGAAAGTGCACTTGGGTTGAGAACACATTTATCAGTTTGGTCCCCAATCGGTCCCCCAAGTGTGCAACCACACCTGTGTTTATGGGCATCTTCACTTTCTGTATCGGAAAGTAAAAAGGGTCAACATGGTCCCCTGTTGGGGACCACGTAAAACACCTCTGCAGTGCCAATAAAAAGGCATCGGCAATCAACGTTAAACCTTAGCCTTTCTGGCGTGAACCGCTACCTTCATCGCTCTTTTCTTTATCATCTGCAATATCAGCTTTATCTTGTTTGATAAAGCTTGAAGCTTCATCCTCGTGGCTGGTAGAGCTTATGCCAGTACTTTTTGCAAATACCTCTAGGTATTCAAGATGACTGTCGCAAAATGATACCAACTTAGCTAGCTCGCTTAACTCTTCCCCTTTTACAAAGTAGAGTCGCTTAGATAGCTCCGATATTTCTCGCTTTAAGTCATCCATACCGTCTTTTGAGTAAATCTTCGCTACATCTGAAGCTTTGTCATTGAGATAACGGCTAACCGTTTCGTCGGTAGGGAGAGACCCAAGTAACAATGAAAGAAAGATAAACCCATGGTTTTGGCTATGAAGATTCGCATCCCCCTTACTTCTCAGTAACAGTAAGCCAAGGAATAGCCAAGCAGCATCAGATATCTCGATTTTGCTCGTATCATTGTTGCTTTTTTGTTTTTGAAACTCGGTAATGCGCATCAAGTCTTTTCGAAAATGCACAAATAGATCTTTGGCCCTAAGCTCCATTAAACCAATACCAAAATTTCGAGCACCGTGATGTAAGCCTTCAAGAATATTAAAGAAGTGCTGGTTTTCTTTAATAATGCTGATGGTTTGTTCACGGGCGCTTCTGTCGCTAAAGAAGTCACTAATCAACGTTGAGTTGTTGTTGACCGTTGAGCTGCTACCTTCGCTATTTGCGTGCAGTAACACTGAACGAAAGAGTGAGTCTTTAAACGCTTCTTCGATTACTTCAACAAGCACCTCAAGCTTTTGCTCTAACTTGTGTTGCAGGCTTTGTTCTAATTCGCGCTTTCCTTCGCTTGGTTCGTTCTGGACAGCGGCAGCTTTGTTAATAGGGTTGTTAAGGTGCTCCGGAATCCTAGAAGGAAGCTCTTGTGTACGATAAAGCTCTTCAGCATGTAATAACACGGCAGCACATGCTCGCTTGGCATCATAAGCTGCGCGCGTTAAGCGAGAATTAAGCTCTGAAATACGTTCAACCTCACTGCCCCATAGGTTTACTTGCTCCCTGATCGAGTCATTCTGCTGAATGCTAGCCGCTAAGCCAGCAATGCGAATCGCCACCAGTGCTCCGGCAAAGCCTAAGGCCCAGCCACCAAGAGCATCAAACAAGCCGGTATTTTCTTGCGATAGTTGACTAGCTGAAAGCTCTAATGGCAATAAATTCCACTTTATGGTGAACCAAAATATGATAAAGGTTAACGCGCCAAAAAGTAGCGTAGAAATAACCAGATGATTGACTGGGCTTTGAATAGCCTGACGCAGCCAATAACGCATTACGTTGTGTCGCTTGCGCTGAGCCATTAAATACCGCCCCTTTGTTGTTCTCCACTTTCTCGATTTAGGATGCCTTCAATGTCTTTTTTCTGCTGCTCACTTAATTCATCCAGTTTGTCTTTTATTGACTCAAACCATTGGAAGTTTGATACCTTTTCTTTACGCGCCTTAAGCAGAGAGTGCAGCTTAGCTTCAGCAGCTTGGCTGTCTTCAAGCATTAAGCCAAACAGTTCTTCATAAGTATCTTCACTAAACTGATGAATAAAAGTCACTAGTCGTTCTATCTGGCCGGGGTTGACGACGCCATCGCCTAATGGAATGTCGATAGAGATGCGTAACTCTCCATCTGATGGGTCCAAAGACATCGATAAAAATTTATATTCGAACTGGAACCAAGCAATGGCAGAGGCAATTAAACTGTAATCGGTCTTGTCCAGATCAAACTGATAAAGCCACGGAGTCACAAAGCGCAGTAAAGTTTTATCTGAATATTCAATCACTATACGCAGGCTAGGTTTATCTTTGCCGTTTAAGTATTTGCGAGTTGAAAAGCCAAAAACAAAGCGCTTTTTTTCTTCGTCATGTTCGTATTTATAATCATTTTTATCTAAGAAATGCGCCACAACTTGGTCGGCACTTAAGTGATCAACAGCCTTGGTTTCAACGGCTGCTGGCTCCGAGTCGCCTTCAGTCTCTTTGCTTTTTGAGATGGCGTCTTGGGCGGTTCTTAATAATTTAATGAGTATCGACTCTGATGCTTCAAGGTATTCATCAAGTCGTTCCGCCACTTCTTCAGGGCTTGAATCACTCGTACTTAATACGGTTGCAAAGCCATCATTATCAATGAGGATGTCTAAGCCCGAGTCTTCATCTTTAACGTCAATCCGCTTTTTCCCTTGTGCTTTTAGTAATTCTCTAGCTAATTCAACGGATTGTTTGTTGCTATAAAGGTTAAAGCAAACATGAACGGTTTTATCGTCACCAAACAAAGTGATAGACAAAGGTAACTGGCTATCCGACTCTACCCTACTAACAATAAAAGGTTCCTTGGAGCTAATCTCCCAATTATCGCGATGACTAGAAAACTCTTCAAATAGCTTGGTGTAGCGCTGGATTAAACTCATTAATGACTCCATTCAAGTAGAATTTGTTAAACTTCGTTTAAAATACCTTATTTTATAACTAAGGTATTAATAAATTTACTTTTTTTGAGGTTAACTCATTATTTAGCTTGCTAAAGGTAGGTACTTCAATATGCTCTACAGAATGGAGGGATAAAGTCGCTCTGGCATTTTAAAGGGATATAAACGCTTGAAAACATTACTTCTGTTCACCAAATATATCGCCTTACAGGAAAAGGCCTCAGCCATTTACGAGGAACACCTTGGGGCAGCTTACTTATGTTTGGCTGGGTATGCGGTAGACCGAGAAATGGATGTTTTTAAGAAGCTTTCAGAGTGTTTTAAATTGCCTCCGTTTGATTGTTTTAAACTGGCAGAGGAGTATGCAGCAACACTTAGTTATTCTGCTTTAGAACAAGCTAAGAGTGCCACCGTTTTGCCTTTTTCAAAACAGGTCAGTGAAATCTTAGAAAAAATAAATCCGCCACTTGAGCCTTCTTCATGGATCGAGCAGATGAAACTGTTTGAATTGCCAACAGGTGGCGCAGCTTATCGAGATAAACTGGCTAAATTAGAACAAGTGAAAACCGGATTGTTAGAGGAGGTTTACGGGCAAGATCATGCTGTTGAGCACCTCATTGACAATGTCGCATCATCTTTATGGCATGGCCGCCGAGATAAGCCAAAGGGTGTCTTTTTATTTGCTGGCCCCCCCGCCTCAGGAAAAACCTATTTAGCAGAGCGTTTTGCCAAACAATTAGGTGACGAATACCAATATAAGCTCTTTGATATGACCCACTATACCAACTCAAACGAAGTGTTTGGTTTAGTGGGTGCTAAGAAAACCTATGACGATTCGGCGCCGGGGCAATTAACCGAATTTGTTAAACAGAACCCTAAGTCGGTACTTGTGTTTGACGAACTTGAGAAAGCACACACTCAAGTATTGATGGGCTTTCTGAGCTTATTGTCGAGCGGCTGGATGACCGATGAATACACCGAACAAGCTATCGATTTCCGAGACACTATTATTATTTTCACTTCCAATCTTGGGCGGGCAGTGTATGGGAAAAAAGAATACCTTCAAGCCATAGAGACCAGCCCTGCTAAAGCGCGTGCTGCACTAATAGAACAACTGAGAAAAGAAACAAAAATTGAGCGCGGACGAGAGGTGCAAGCTGTACCACCAGAGTTATTGTCGCGTTTATCTCAGGGAAGCGTTCTATTATTTAAAACGCTGGGATGGGCAGAGCTAATGCGTGTAGCCATTAGGCAACTTGAGAACGACCTTCAGGCGTTTAGCCAACTGAGCCAAATAAAGTTCGATGTACTAGCAGATGAGTTAAGCCATTTACTCGTCATGAGCTTTTCTCCTTTGTTCGATATTCGAGATATAAAAGCGAATATCAGCAGTAAATTAATTGACCCCATTACTGACTTTTTACGACGCAATACACGCTCAGAGATAAAGTCTATCCGTATTTCGCTGGCTACCGACCTCGTTAATTTTTTGACCGTCGACGATAAAGAAGCCCAGTTTAAGTCCTTACGAACACGCCATGAAGTATTTAGTTTTAGCGCTCACTGTCAGTTAGACGGCACGAAACTAAATGTGCAGTTGAGCTCACCGAGTCTTGATGTGTTATTGAGGGCTGAAGATGTTGAGGTAAGTGGAGGCATTGTCATTGATTTGCCCAACATTTCGTTTTCCGATATTGCGGGGCACGACGTAGTAAAACGGCGCTTAACTGAAATCATCAGCATCATCAAAAACCAAGATACTCTTGCAGAGCAAGGCATTATAGCTCCCAAAGGTATGGTGCTGTATGGCCCGCCAGGAACGGGTAAAACAACCTTGGCTCGTGCGCTTGCTAGTGAAGCTGGTTTGCCGATGATTAGTTGCTCAGGGAACGACTTATTATCAACGTCATTTATCGAAAAACTATTTGAACGCGCCCGAAAATATGCGCCTTGCATCGTGTTTATTGATGAAATAGACGCGCTTCCTAAGCGCGGCCAAGCCGGCCCTATGGCGGATGCATTAACTAACCGCTTGTTGGTAGAGATAGATGGTTTTAACCAAGCATCAGAACCGGTGTTTATTGTGGCAGCCACAAACTTAGTTGATAAGTTAGATGACGCCTTATTACGTTCAGGGCGCTTAGATCTGCAACTAGAAGTCCCCTATTTAGATAAAGGCGCTCGGTTATGGTTTATTCATCGATTTCTTGCCAATGACTGTTATGAAAAAGACATAAATCCAGAGCTAATCGTTAGCCTAACAGCGGGTTGCAGCGGCGCCGATCTGGAGAAAATCCATCGAGAGTCAGTGCTTCGCTCACTCACTGAAGGCAATAGAAAAATTGACCAAACTGCCCTTATTGAGCAAGTAAATATACTTAAATACGGGGTAAAACGATCTCAGGATAGTTGTGAAAAATCGTTAGCCGAAACCGCTTACCACGAGGCAGGACACGCGGTACTTTCTAAGATACTGGTGCCAGAAAGAGACATCGAACAAGTTAGTATTGTTCCTCGGGAAAAAACGCTAGGCATGGTGGCGTATAACAACGATCAAAAAATCGACTACACCAAGTCATTCTGGTTTTCTCTCACTTGTATTGCCTTAGCAGGAAGAGCAGCGCAGGTTAAACAGTTTGCAGATGATGGTTTAGATACCGGTGCATCGAGTGATTTAAGACAAGCAATGCATTGCGCGTGGATGGCCATTGCACGTTATGGCATGCACCCAGACAGCTACAACCTCGACATAAATGCTATTCAAGAATTAGCAGGTGAGAGTTATTTTAAGCAACAGACTGAAAACCTAATTAAATCTTGGATAGACGATGCCTCTGCAGAAACGGATAAGCTCACCCGTGATCATTGGCCACAAATAGAAGCGGTAGCCACAGCACTACTAGAACGAGAAGTCTTATCAGAAGCAGAGCTAATTGAATTGATGCAAGCATCGATTAAATAACACGCTGAAAATAACCAATACCTGTATTGCTGCTATAGAGGCGTAAAACGGTCACTTAAACGTTTATTCATGATGCTTAATAAACGGAAGCCTGATGACCAACACGCTTCTCATCAGGCTTTTTACCGCATCGAGTAACCAGATTTTCATAGCCATTTATCAACGATAGATACCTACAATCCCATTCATCGCTTGTGCTTGTTGCAGCGATGCTGTTCGTTGATGCTTTATTTGGCAATGCCCAACTCTACGCGCTTCTTCAAGTATACGGCCAAACCCGTGTTGTATGGAAAACACCTCTTTTTCTATCAAAACCACCCCAAGTTAGTAAGCGCTCACAACCACAAATAAACCTATAAAATAACAAAAAAAGCATAACAAAATGCGTATTATCAAGAAAACGTCTAATTGGCGTCATCATTGCGATTTTTAAGTCTGCGAGTTCTAAAGTTAAGCTCAACAGGGCTCACAATTTAATAATCCCATCAAATTTAACCTTAAAAATATTGACTTAAATCAATTTTCAATTAAAGTTTCACTGTTTTCTGAAAGTTCAATAAAAAGGATTTGTCGCGTGCAATTATCGGAGAAAAGCCAAGCCTTTGTGCTGCATTTCGGAGAAATGGGCAGCCGTTGGGGCTTTAATCGAACCGTTGGTCAAATACTGGCTTTACTGGTGATCAACCAGCATCCTCTGCACGCAGAACAAATTATGCAACAACTTGGCATTAGTCGCGGCAACGTGAGTATGGGATTAAAAGAGCTGCAATCATGGCGTTTAGTTAAGCTCAGTCATCAAGCTGGCGAACGCCGAGAGTTTTTCACCGCTGCCGGTTCTATTTGGGACATGGCTAGAACGGTGTTTGAAGAACGCAGCAAACGCGAAGTAGATCCAACCCTTTCATTGCTACGCTCTAATTTATTAGAAGAACCAGAGAACGAAGCAGACAAATATACCCAGCAAAAAATGGAAGAAATCCATGATTTGTTGGAGCTAATTACTCAGTGGTCTTACGCACTCAATACTATGAACCCCGATAAACTGCAGAGTTTAATGAAAATGGGCTCAGGTATTGGCAAAATTTTAGAACTAAAAGACAAAATTGTTGGTAACAAGGGATCTGCCACCAGCTAATCACATTATCAATCTTAATGAGGCTTAACCATGCTTGATGCCCTAATGCTATCGAGGATACAGTTTGCTGCAAATATCAGCTTTCACATCCTGTTCCCCACCATCACCATTGCGATGTGTTGGTTTTTAGTATTTTTTAAAGTTCGCCACGATATGACCGGCAATCCCATTTGGATGCGTGCTTATCGCTTTTGGGTGAAAGTATTCGCACTTTCTTTTGCGATAGGTGTAGTGAGTGGCATCACCATGTCATTCCAGTTTGGCACCAATTGGCCAGGTTTCATGGAAACCGTAGGTAATATTGCTGGTCCCTTACTTGGTTACGAAGTACTTACCGCGTTCTTCCTCGAGGCTACCTTCTTAGGCATTATGTTGTTTGGCATTAAACGCGTACCAAACAAAGTCCATACCTTGGCCACCATATTGGTCGCGGTAGGCACCAGTTTATCGGCCTTTTGGATTTTAGCGCTCGACTCTTGGATGCAAACACCTACCGGCTTTGAAATGCGCGATGGCGTTGCCTTCCCCACCGACTGGTTTGCGATTGTATTTAACCCCTCATTCCCCTATCGCTTAACCCACATGTTAATCGCATCGGGTTTAACTGCCTCATTCTTCATTGCGGGTATCTCAGCCTATAGAATACTGAAAGGGGATGTGAAAAAAGCACCACGTCTTACCTTAAAAGTAAGCATGATAGTTGCTGCAGTGTTAGCGCCCACTCAAGCCTTAGTTGGCGACTATCACGGCTTAAACACCCTAGAACATCAACCCGCAAAAATCGCCGCTATTGAAGGGATATGGCATACCGAAAAAGGCGCGCCTCTACTGTTATTTGCCTTGCCAGACGAAGAAACAAAAACCAACAAATTTGCTATTGGTATCCCTAAACTTGCCAGTTTAATTTTGACTCACGACCTTAATGGTGAGCTTAAAGGCTTGAACGAATTTGAAAATGAACATCCACCAGTAGCCCCAGTATTTTGGAGCTTCCGCGTGATGGTCGGTTTGGGTTTACTGATGCTAGCGCTAAGCTGGTTTGGTAGCTACCAAATGGTACGCCGCGGCAAAATGCCTAACTGGATGCTTAAAATATTAGTCGCCACCACATTCTCGGGTTGGGTGGCGACATTAGCGGGGTGGTATGTCACAGAAATTGGGCGTCAACCTTGGTTGGTCACCGGCGTATTGCGTACCGAAGATGCGGTAACCAGCTTACCCGCTTCAAACGTTGCCTTTTCACTGGCCCTATACTTGATCGTATACGCCTTCTTGCTAGTTGCCTACATTCGAACGGTATTTCTCATGGCGCGTAAAGCGGTGAAAGAAGAAGAATTTGAAACCAACGAACCCAAACCAGATGGAAACTTAACCAACCTAAACCAACTGGAAAACACTACTGAAGGGAGTACCAACGTATGATGGACGCCTACTGGTTACCGGTCATTTTCATCGGTTTAATGGGCCTTTCGGTTCTTATTTACGCCATCTTAGATGGCTATGACCTTGGTGTAGGAATTCTACTGCCAATGGGGGAAGCCGACGAAGCACAGCGCGATACCATGATTGCCTCAATCGGGCCATTTTGGGATGCTAACGAAACCTGGTTAGTGCTCGCGGTTGGCATCATGCTGATTGCCTTTCCTGCTGCGCATAGTGTGGTGTTGTATCATCTATACATTCCGGTAGCGATTTTGCTGATCGGGCTTATTATGCGTGGCGTGGCCTTCGACTTTAGAGCCAAAGCGGCCATTGACCACAAGCTCGCTTGGGATCGAACCTTTAAAGCAGGCTCTATTCTCACCACCTTAGCCCAAGGCTACATGTTAGGTTTATATGTAATGGGCTTTGAAGAAGGCCTAAGTGCCCACCTGTTTGGCTTATTAAGTGGTGTAGGTGTTACTGCCGCATACAGCTATATTGGTGCGGCTTGGCTAGTCATGAAAACCGAAGGTGAACTACAACAGCGCTCTGTAAACTGGGCAAAAACAACCGGTCGTTTCTGCCTAATCGGCGTGATAGCGGTATCCATTGTCAACCCGCTGGTAAACCCAGGAGTATTTGACCGCTGGTTCGATTTCCCCTTAGTAATGTTTGTATTACTGATCCCGGCGTTGTGTTTTGCAGCCTTCATCTTTAATGATGTTTTGCTGAGACGTTTACCCAAAGAAAACGATCGTCACTGTTGGGTTCCCTTCTGCTTAGTGATGTTGATTTTTGTATTGTGCTTTAGTGCACTTGGCTTCAGCTTCTTTCCCTATGTGGTACCCGGACAAATCACCGTATGGGAAGCAGCATCAGCCCCTGAGTCGCTGTCGGTAATTTTAATTGGCGCACTAATCGTAGTGCCGGTTATTTTGGCTTATACCGCCTTCTCTTATTGGGTATTTAGAGGTAAAGCAACCTCTCTTAATTACCATTAAGGGTCATATTAGCCTCCTTAAATATAGTTGTTAGTCAAATAATGCCGCTCGGTTAACTGAGCGGCATTATTTTTGAGAGGCGCATAGTGTGTCCCCTACAGCGGCGAGACAAGCGGCTTCGTTCAATTTTCTAATTAAAAACTTAGCTGCTCCGCTGAGCTTTGACTACGCTCAATAAATAAACAGGGATTAGCCTATCTACTTGTTTCGCATTCAAGTAGAATCCTGCTGGCTCTGCGCTTGGTAGATTTATTTTTCCTAGCACACTTAATTTTGATCAGGAACTTTGCATGACTAACAACGATATTCTTCGCCGTATTCGCTACTGCTTTAACTTTAACGACAACAAAATGATCGCCATTTTTGCTCTGGCTGACCAAACCGTTACCCGCAGTGAAGTAAGTGATTGGCTAAAGAAAGAAGAAGATCCTGCCTATAAAAATTGTAGCGACAAAACCTTAGCGGCTTTTTTAAACGGTCTTATCAATGAAAAACGCGGAAAACGCGAAGGCCCACAGCCGGCACCAGAGAAGAAGATAAACAACAATATTATCTTTATGAAACTGAAAATTGCCTTGAACCTAAAAGCAGAAGAAGTCTTAGAAGTGCTAGGGCTAACGGGTTTTCAACTGAGCAAACATGAATTAAGTGCCTTTTTCAGAAAACCTGATCACAAGCATTACCGCGTATGTAAAGACCAAATCATGCGCAACTTCCTACATGGTATGCAATTAAAATATCGCGCGAATCCTGAAGAAGCGCCTGATTTTGAGTGGGATGCTGAATAAGCCTAATCAATAAAAAATGCCGAGCTCTTGCTCGGCATTTTGCTATATAGCCCCTTACAAGATTTTAGCCTCAACTAATAGTAAGTATCCTGCTCACTATGAAATTGCGCATCGTCGGGGTACAGCTCATGCATATGACGAGCATGCAGTAATCCCGTTTGTTGATCGCGGATCAAGGCAACACTGTTTACTTCATCAATTTTGTCGACAATGGCTTCACCATTATCGTAAACACAACGAATACCTATTTTGAAGATATGATGGCTCATAAGCTGACTCCACATTACTAAGGTTCAACAATAGTTACGTTTGTCGTTGAGACTTAGATCCTTGTATGCGGGAAAACGACGAGAGAATGAAGAAATGAACGGGCGAGATGACTCGCCCGTTGTCTTAAACTAAGCGGTTTGCGTTTGGTTTAAGTGAGTGTCTTGATTAACTAATTGAGGGTCATCTTGGTCGGTTACGGTTAGCGTCACTAAGGCGGCTATCACCATAGAAGCACCACCTAATACCAAGGCCATCATTGAATCTCCACCAAAAAATTCGCGTGTAAAGTAGCCTAAGATACCCGCCGCTAAAATCTGAGGAATAACAATGAAGAAGTTAAATACGCCCATAAAGAAGCCCATTTTTTTACTCGGTAACGAACCCGCTAAAATAGCATAAGGCATACATAAAATGCTGGCCCAAGCAAAACCAATACCTACCATGTTAAGCATAAGCATTTTCGGATCTTCAATGAAGTACATGCCGGCCAGGCTAATACCGCCCATCGTTAAACATAAAGCATGTACCGCTTTACGGCTGGTACGGTTAGCTAGCCAAGGCAAGGCGAAGGCGGCTATAGCGCTTACGCCGTTATACATAGCAAAACAAAGGCCTACCCAGTCAGCTCCTTCATTGTATAAACTTGACGAGGTATCAGTTGCACCATAAATGCTGCTAGTAACTGCAGAGGTGGTGTAAATCCACATAGCAAACAAAGCAAACCATGAGAAAAACTGTACCACCGCCAGTTGACGCATCGTGGTTGGCATTTTCTTCACGTCAGCCCACACCGCTGCAAAACCATCACCGCTTTCTTGTTCTGGCTCTGCGCTTTCAAAGCGATCCATTTCTTCAGGGCTATATTCTTTAGTTTTAAGCACTGTCCATAATACCGCACCAAAAAATACTGCTGCTCCAGCATAGAAAGAGATTTTAACCGACGGTGGTATGACTCCTTCTGGGGCGGTATTAGCCACACCAAACCAATTTGCCAGCATATAAGGCATCGCCGATGCGATAACCGAGCCAACACCAATGAAGAAGGTTTGAACAGCAAAGCCTTGAGTACGCTGTTCTGACGGTAGGTTATCAGCAACTAGCGCTCGGAAGGGTTCCATGGAGATGTTAATTGAGGCATCTAAGATCCACAACATACCAGCCGCTACCCATAAGTAAGGCGAGTTAGGCATGATCAATAAAGCCAATGAAGACAAGATCGCGCCAACTAAGAAGTAAGGGCGACGGCGACCTAAACCATTCCAAGTGCGGTCACTCATATAACCAATAATAGGTTGAATCAACAAGCCAGTTACCGGAGCAGCCAGCCATAAAATAGGGATTTGATCGATACTGGCACCCAGGGTTTCAAAAATTCGGCTGACGTTAGCGTTTTGTAGACCAAAGCCAAACTGAATACCCAGAAATCCGAAACTCATATTCCAGATTTGCCAAAAACGTAATTTTGGTTTGTTTGTGTTCATAATCTTTACTTACTGCTGAGAGTGAACAACTGGTCAAGCCAGCTGGTGAGAAATTTGGCGAGATTGTGAAGACAAAAGGTGATTTAATCCACAAAAATTAAGCGATCCAGATCACATTAAAACATGAAAATGCTTTCATCGTCACACTTAACGATATTTTTGACTAAAAATATATCGTTTACCCGTTAATACTCTGCAGCTAACATAGACAATGCTCCTCAACCACGCTTACTGACGCAAATAAACGTAAATCAGTAAGCGTGCTCACAGATCTGAATGCAAGTTTTAGAATAATTACTCAATATCTGTTTAGCTAGGTGGATGTTAATAAAATGTTACCAGCCGGAGAGAAAATGATTGAGGCCAAGCACGCAGAGATTCAATCCATTGCAGCCCCAGCAAGCTTAATCGATGCCAGCGGCAAAGTGCAGTTTGGTCACTTCAATCAAGCCGTTGGCAATTTAGGTTTACACCATTTCATCTATAACACCGTGATGGACAGACCCGCATCGGCCTGGGCCAAGCATTTTCATTACAAGCAATTTCAGTTCATCAGCATAAAAACCAAACACTACATAATAGGAGTAGCCATTGCCGATATTCGTTATTTAGCCAGCGGCTTTTGTTATGTGTATAACATTGCCAGCCAAGAGCTGCAGGAGACTAATTGGCTAAAACCCTGTGGTGTGGCTTACGGCACCGAGCCTAGCAGCGTAAATAGCCGCGCCTATATCAATGGTAAAGCCACCTTCAGTATGACGATTGAAAATGGTCAGTGGCAACTAACGGTAAATACGCCGTTTATAAAGGCTGAATTGAGCTTGCTAAGTGTAAACCCAGAGCAGGTAATGGCGATGTGTAGCCCTACCGCATATAACGGCTGGACCTATACCCAAAAACACAATGCTTTAGCGCTAAATGGCGCGCTGACGGTGAACGGTGTTAGCCAAAACTTAGTGGGAGCTTTGGCAGGCTATGATTTCTCTGCTGGATATATGCGCCGCGAAACCAGCTGGCGATGGGCCAGTATTTCAGCCCAACTTGGAGAATTAACGCTTGGCCTTAATTTGGCTGCAGGGGTTAACGAAACCGGTTTTAATGAAAACGTACTGTGGTTACAAGGACAAAAGCAGCTATTAGGTCCTGTACATTTTGAATTCTCGCGCCTACCAGCAGCACGAGGCAATCAGCCCAGCAATAACTGGCATATATACTCTGCCGATGGCCGAGTAAATTTGCACTTTACTCCACTTAATGGCCGCCAAGAGCGCCTGAACCTTTGGTTACTTAAAAGTAATTTTAGGCAATACATTGGCCATTTCTCCGGCGTGCTTACCGATCAATCTGGTAAACAACATCACTTAGATAAGGTGTTAGGCCTAAGCGAAGACCACTTTGCCCGCTGGTAGTTAAGGAACCCAACATGGATGTGAGTTTACTCATTAGTCACCCCGAATATTTACTGTTGGCATTAGCGCCACTCTTTGTAATATGCATGGGGCTGGAATGGTACTGGGGCAATCAACGCCAGCGGTTACCTTCATCTGCTCGTTATGAAAGTAAAGAGGTGCTGTGCAATTTTGCATTAGCAGGGATGCATCAGCTGAGTGATTTACTCACTGGTTTACTGATTAGCCAGCTCTATCTTTCACTGTTTGCATGGCGAGTGTTCGAGATAGAAATGAATGTGCTTAGCTTTATTGCCTTAGTGATTGCGCAAGATTTTTGCTATTACTGGTTTCATCGCGCCAGCCACCGGGTTCGTTGGATGTGGGCTGCACACGTAGTGCATCATAGTTCTGAGAATATGAACTTTAGTACCGCCTTTCGACAAAGTGTTATGTACCCCTTAGCCGGCATGTGGGTGTTTTGGTTGCCCTTGGTGATGATTGGTTTCGACCCTCACTGGGTAGTTTTTGTGGTGCTGCTTAATTTGGGTTTACAATTTTTTGTACATACACAAGCCATTAAACGCTTAGGCCCCTTAGAATGGATATTTAACACGCCATCTCACCACCGCGTACACCATGGGCGAAACCCGCAATATATAGATAAAAACTACGCCGGCGTGCTTATCATTTGGGACAAACTATTCGGTAGTTTTGAACAAGAGCAGCAACCCGTTGAATATGGAATTACCCAGCCAATTAACAGCTTTAATCCCTTGGTGGTTACCTTTAATGAGTGGCGGGCCATGTACCGCGAAACCTTAGCCCCAGGGCTATCTTTTCGCCAGCGCTGTGGCTTATTGTTTGCGCCCCCAAAAACCCCCCCTAATAAGTAGTAATAATAATGATTCAAACTTGATCTTAAGTTTCGCTTCACTATAATAAGTTTCGAATCGAAACTTAACACTTGAGAATATGATCAAACGAAACACCCAGCAGCGTCGTCGCTTAATCTTAGAAAAGCTTGCCGAACATGGTGAGGTAAAGGTTGACGACCTAGCTCACGCTTTTGAAACATCAGAAGTTACGGTTCGAAAGGACTTAGCTAGTCTTGAAGCTAATGGCTTATTGTTAAGGCGTTACGGTGGGGCGGTACCGATTCCCAAAGAGTTGATCCAAGAGCCCGATGAAGAACATATTTCTGAGCAAAAACAGTCAATTGCTCAATCAGCGGCTGGCTTAATTCGCGATCACAATCGCATCATCATCGACAGCGGCAGCACTACCGCCGCCTTATTACCAGAGCTTTCAGGAAAAGAAGGCTTGGTGGTGATGACGAATTCGCTAAGCATCGCTGGAGCGTTACGCGAATTAGAAAACGAGCCCACCCTTTTGATGACCGGTGGCACATGGGACACCCACTCAGAGGCGTTTCAAGGCCAAGTCGCCGAGCAAGTATTACGTGCTTACGACTTTGACCAGCTGTTTATAGGTGCCGACGGCATTGACGTAGCGCGTGGCTCTACCACCTTTAACGAGCTGGTGGGCTTAAGCCAAGTAATGGCAGAAGTCGCCCGAGAAGTGGTGGTATTAGCCGAATCAAATAAGATCGGTAGACGAATTCATAATTTAGAGTTGGCATGGTCAAAAATATCAACTCTAGTCACAGACAAACAGCTAGACCCAACTGTCGCCGAGCAAATTCGTGCTCAAGGCGTTAATCTGGTGATAGCGCAATAAATTTATCGACAAGGAAAGAACTATGTGTGGAATTGTAGGAGCAGTAGCTCAACGTGACATTGCTGAAATTTTAGTAGAAGGCTTACGCCGCTTAGAATACCGCGGCTACGACTCTGCCGGTGTAGCGGTCATTAATGCCGCGGGTCAGCTACAACGGGTTCGTCGCTTAGGAAAAGTGAAAGAACTCTCAGATGCGGTGGCTGAATCTAAAGTAAATGGCGCTATTGGTATTGCGCATACCCGCTGGGCAACCCACGGCGAGCCAAGTGAGATTAATGCTCACCCACATATTTCTACCAGTACTCTTGCCGTCGTGCACAACGGCATTATTGAAAACCACGATGAACTACGTGAGAAGTTACGAGGTCTAGGCTACACCTTTACCTCTCAAACCGACACCGAAGTCATTGTTCACCTTGTACACCACGAGTTAAAAACAGCGAGTTCATTGCGTGAAGCTGTGCAACGTGCAGTTCCTCAATTAGACGGCGCTTACGGTACGGTAGTACTCGACCAAAATGACCCAGAGCGTATTGTTGTTGCTCGCTCAGGTAGTCCGTTAGTTATTGGCCACGGTATGGGCGAAACCTTTATCGCATCAGACCAACTGGCATTGTTGCCCGTAACTCGCCGTTTTAGTTACTTAGAAGAAGGCGACGTAGCCGAAGTCACTCGCGCTGGCGCTGAGATTTTTGATCTTAATGGTCAGCCGGTAGAGCGTGAAATTACCGAATCTACCGTTGAACATGACGCGGGTGGTAAAGCTGGCTTCCGTCACTTCATGGAAAAAGAAATTTTTGAACAGCCCAGTGCCTTGCGTCAAACCCTTGAGCAACGTGTATCGGCTGCCGGTGTAAACATTGATGAGTTTGGTCCAAACGGTGCCGAGCTATTATCTAAAGTTGAACACGTACAAATTATTGCCTGTGGTACCTCTTATAACTCGGGCATGGTAGCGCGCTACTGGCTAGAAGCCGTTGCAGGCGTAACCTGTAACGTAGAAATTGCATCAGAGTTTCGTTACCGCCAATCGGTAGTGCGCCCAAACAGCTTGTTTGTTACTTTGTCTCAATCTGGTGAAACTGCTGATACCCTAGCAGCCTTACGCATTGCTAAAGAGTTGGGCTACATGTCTAGCTTAGCCATTTGTAACGTGCCGGGCTCGTCGTTAGTGCGCGAATCAGACCTATCTTTTATGACCAAAGCTGGCGTTGAAATTGGCGTAGCATCATCAAAAGCCTTTACCACTCAATTGGTGGCTTTATTGCTACTGACCTTAGGCATTGGCCGCTTACAAGGCCGAGTAACAGCCGAGCGTGAAGCAGAAGTGATTGCCGAGCTAAAATTATTGCCAGCCAAGGTTGAGCAAGTGTTAGCCACGTCAGAAACGATTGAAAAATTAGCCGAAGATTTTGCCGATAAAGAACACACATTGTTCTTAGGCCGCGGTGACCAATATCCCATCGCAATGGAAGGTGCACTGAAGCTTAAAGAAATCTCTTACATTCACGCAGAAGCTTACGCTGCAGGCGAACTAAAACACGGTCCATTAGCGTTAATTGACGCAGATATGCCTGTAGTTGTAGTGGCGCCAAATAACGAATTACTAGAGAAGCTAAAATCTAACGTTGAAGAAGTTCGCGCTCGTGGCGGCCAAATGTATGTATTTGCCGACCAAAATGCCCGCTTTAGCAGCGATGAAACTATGCGAGTGATAGAACTACCGCATGTTGATGAGCTGGTAGCGCCTGTACTTTACACCGTACCACTTCAGTTATTGTCTTATCATGTTGCACTGATTAAAGGCACCGACGTAGACCAACCGCGTAACCTAGCAAAAGCAGTTACGGTTGAATAATTGACACGTGGTGTACGAGCAGAGTAGTCACTGGAAGTAAATCTCAACTTAGCTAACAAACAATAAAAACGATCTGCCGCTTGGTAGGTCGTTTTTTTTTGATAAGCCTTGTTAATATACGAAATAAGTGTAATTCAACCAACAGCACTCAATCAGCTTTACTGCTGACACAACAACGGTAAGTATTGTATGAAAAACTTGTTTTACCTCATTTACCTAGTGCCATGGAGTGTATTTGCAGCAGATGTACACATTGATATTGTTGGTATCAACTCTACCGATGGGCAAGTAGTGCTTAGGGTGTGGGATTCGGATGAAAGCTATTTAAAACAGCCTCTATTAATCAAAATGATACCCACAAAAAATGCGAACAACGCTGTGTTAAGATTCACTGTTAGCCACTCATTACCCTCTGAGTGTGCCATCAATGTTTTTCATGACAAAAATAGCAATGGCCAATTAGATACTAATTGGCTTGGAATACCCAATGAACCCACCGGAATGAGCAATAATGCAAAAGGCCGTTTGGGTCCACCAAGCTACCAAGAAGCAAAAATAAGCCTATCTGGGCAAGAACAAGTATTTACGATTAAAATAAAAGAAATCTAAGCTAAGACTTAGCCATCATCATTTTCGACTGTCGGGCGTTTTACTCAAGCATTTAGCTAACCCCCTTTCAGAACAAATAGCTGTAGGATCCAGCTTAAACATAACAAGGATTGTAATGAAAACATCGCTACGTTTTACCCTTAGTTTGTTTGTCGTTTTAGCTTTAAGTGCTTGCTCTACTAAAACACTCATTCCCACCAGCGAGCGCGAAGCCGTGCGCCAGCAGGTTGAGCAGCAAGCTAGCAAGGGCATAGAGCGATTAGTTGAACTGAACCCAGAACTAAAAGAAGAGGTAGAGCAAGCTGCTGGGTACTTTGCCATTGAACTTTCGAGCTTTAAAGTGCCCGTTTTAGGTAAATCAAATGGCTTAGGTGCGTTATATAACAAGTATAACGATAGTATTACTTATATGGATGTTGAGCGTTACGACGTAGGGTTTGGTTTAGGCAAAAGCTCTTATTATCTAGTTGGTTTACTTGAAAGCCAGCAAAGTATTGATGCTTTTAGTCGCGGAGGTTGGAGCTCGGGCGTGGTTGCAGAATGGCGCTTAGGCGAAAGCGGACAAACCCTCGCTAGCACGGTAACTGTGAACCAATATGACGTACCCGCATACATTGTCAGTGAAAGTGGCGCCAACGTATCTAGCTCGGCGGTATTAGTGAATATATCGCGTAATGAAGAGCTTACCGATAGTGGCCTAAACAAAGTCACCTTGCCAATGAAAGACACTAAAGCGCGAGGCACTCAACAGCAACATGCACCTAGAAAATGGGACCGTATATTGCCATTTTATGGCCAAAGGGTGATTGATTTAGGTTATGACTTACCACTGCCAATTGGTATTAGTTTAATTTATGTTGATACCTATCAGCATATGGATATAGACGAATTGCATGTAGGTGCTGGCGGCAAAGGTGCGAACGTACCTATCGATTTTGTGGCGTTTAGCGATAACGATAACAGCTCGTCTACCCCGCAAATCAAGCTGGATGCGTGGCTGTTTCCTTTCATGAATGTGTTTACATCATTTGGCAGGATCAGCGGTGATGCCAATGTAAACTTTGCGCTAAACGGTGATGACTTACTGAATCAGTTAGAAATTGATTGCTCCGGCATTATTAATCATCCAGCCTGTGGCGTATTAGAAGGCAAAGAAACGGTTCCATTTAACGTTAACGTGGACATAAGTGGTTACAGCTATAGCGTGGGAACAGTATTGGCGGGTGGTTGGCGCAGTTACTTTTTAGCTGTACCACTGACCTTTACCTACGCAGATATGGATAGAACCAACAGCGACGGGATTGTGTTTAGTGCGGTTCCTCGCGCCGGTAAGCTGTTTCAATTTGAAGACGATCGCAGCTTAGCGCTCTATGCCGGTGTCAGCTATCTTGATAGTGAACTACGCATTGACGGCAATCAGCCCATTCCTGGTACCGAGCTATCGATAGACTACAAAGTTCGCCAAGAAAACAAAGATAAATGGCAAGGTTTAGTGGGAGGAAATTTTAACGTGAATGCTTATTGGTCGGTAATGTTTGAATATGTAGGTTTTGGTGGCGACCGTCGCCAAGTAATCGCTGGCTTAAATCGCCGTTTTTAGTCCACCAAGCGATAGATACAAGAGCCATGCTGCTTGACCTATTTACTCAGTAGCGCTTTAATGATGACAGTGGTTAGTTAGTAGGCTTGTTATGCGTCTGTCACGGTTAGGCAACATCTGGATCTCAGCGTTTAGTATCTTGGCGATGCTATTCTCTAGCTTTGCCTTTAGCGCGCCGCCAAGCAAACTTGAAATGTTAGGTGACAATCATTCAATGACAGCTGCGCCTTGCGCCATGCAGAATAATAGCCAAACAGCCTCATCAAACATGTTTCACACTAAACCCACTTCAGAATGTGCCGTTGCCGCTGAACTAATGGCAAGTTGTTGTATCGCCGCTTGTTACGTTGCTACTGGCCTTATCAACCATGCTGCCGAGCCGCAGGCGCAACCAGCGCAACGTTCGGTTATTTCACTCGATCCAAGCATTCGGCTAGTGCGACGAATAAGTCTGCTTTATCGCCCTCCAATCGTTTAAGTCCTTCTTTGTTATTCACTTCGCGTTAAGTGCTAGTTCGACTTAATGACGAGGTTTCCATCGGTGATAACATCGCCTTAAAGAAAGATATCTTAGACTCAAAATGAGTCTCTATATTGAGTTTTTTATGTACAGATTATTTAGCTATACGCTGCTATCCATTTGCCTAAGTTTGCCCACTAAGAGTTGGGCAGACCAAGTGCTATATCGAAATGCAGGGGGATATGGTTGTTCAGCCTGTCATGGCAAATATGCAAACGGTGCTGGAAATGTAGGTGGCAATATAAGAGGGGCAAGTTTAGCTCAACTAAATAGCGCCCTAAACAATGAACCTAGCATGTTGTTATTGGCCTCAGTACTCACTAAACAACAACGTAGATCATTAAGCGCTTACCTAGAATCGCTAGGGAAGATGCACTTAGTTGAATGGACAATTAGTGACTCTTTTGCCCACAGCAACCTAAACATTCACATTGGAGAACCCAGCCAATTGGTGGTGAAAAATGATACTTTTTCTTCCATTAGCATCGATTTGTCGCCGCTAGGCGCAGCAACAACATTACAGGTTGCTCCCCTAGATACCGAAGCATTTACTTTTACTCCTGCTAGTGAGTCAAGCACCACCACATTGGCGACAGCAAACCAAAAAAATACATTAAACCTTATTAAACAAGAGGAAGCACAATGAAACATCTTGTAAACGTATTCGCCTTATTACTTCTTATGTTCACAGGCTCTATCTGGGCAAAGCCAAACATAGAGCTATATAAATCGCCTACTTGTGGCTGTTGTAAAGAGTGGGCCAACATTATGGAAGACAAAGGTTATCAGGTTAATGTTCATCACCAAAGAGAATGGAACGACGTCAAAAAATCTTTTGGTATGCCAGTGCAATTACAGTCTTGTCACAGCGCAGTGATAAACGGTTATTTAATTGAAGGGCATGTACCTGAGCTAGACATTGCCCGTTTACTGGCTGAACGACCAGACAACATAAAAGGTTTAGCTGCACCGGGTATGCCTCAACATTCTCCAGGAATGGCTCAGCCTGGTCAGCCTTACAAAAACTTTAAGGTGATTTCTTTTTCGGAAGATGGCATGGCAGTGTTTAACCAGTACTAACCAATCAAGATAAGTAACGGTAGTTGTGTCTTCGCAGCTGCCTTACTTTTTACAGGGATTGTTGGCTAAGTAAATAAAAAAACAAAGAAGTTAATATTTGTGACCTCAGAGAAGGGAAGATTAAGGCCTCCTTGCCTTGGTTATTCAGATGCAGTTAAAGATAGGACTAACGCATCATTGTTTGCATCAATACATTATCTTTGCATAGCGCGCTGACAATATCGGTAATGGCCAAAACAATTGTCGACCTCACTTTTTGATTGTGACGAGCAAGATACATATCATACATAGGCCCCGTTAACTTATTTAACGATTCCATGTCTTCGTCAACCGGCATAATTCGTTGGATAGCATGCACTTTGTTAAGTTCGAAGAGTATGTCTATTTCGGTGAAACTTACTTTTTCATCTTGAATTTTAGTCCACTCTCTTAAGGTGACAAAAATCTCGATATCTTGGTAAATTTGCTGAGAAATAACCCCTAAACCTAACATTAGCTTTGATCGCAACATTATGTCACCTAACGGGCCATCGCTTTTCAGCAATGGATCCACAGCAAACTTTACCGCGTAGTCATCTTTATTAAAAATGCTTTTCAGTAAGGTATCAATGGTATCGTCTAGGGCATCATAAGCCGCCATTAAACACTCGCTGGCGCTAGTAGCATCAGCAATAGCTTCTAATAGCTCAGCTTCGTTTGCGGTATGTATTGGCATAGGGTCTCGGTAATAACAAAGTGCCACTTGTGTGGCACTTGACTGACTCATTATTTCAACGCTAAATACGCTTCTTCGGCTAGTCTAACAACTTCGTCGTTACTATTCAGCTCTGAATAGTAAGCTAATGTATCGGCGAAGCCCTTTTCTTTAAACATTGCCTGTAACTCGACAGCTTGAGGATCATCATCATTTTGATAATGGAAAGCTGCAGCTATACCCTTAATTAAGTGGCTATTGGGTAGCTGATATTCCAAGGTACCGTTTAGCGGTTTAATTAAGCGGTCTTGCGGGCTAAGTTTGCGAATAGGCTGACGGCCTACACGGTCAACTTCATCACGCAAATACGGGTTAGCAAAGCGCCCTAGTATTTTCTCTATATATGCAGCGTGAGCTGCTGGCTCAAATTGATAACGTCGTATCAATACTTCACCACTTTCTTGCATGGCCGCTTTTACATCGGCCCTAATAGCTGGGTCTTCGATTGATTCTTTAATCGTTTCGTGACCAGCCATAACCCCAAGGTACGCCGTAATTAGGTGCCCAGTATTCAGGGTAAATAATTTGCGCTCTACAAAGGCCATTAGGTTGTCGGTACATTCCATGCCAGCAATCGTCGGAATATCTCCTTTAAACTGCGTTTGGTCAACAATCCACTCGCTAAAGGTTTCTACAGTTACCGCTAATGGGTCGGTTTCCCCCGCTTCGGCAGGTGGTACAATTCGGTCTACCGCTGAATCAACAAACCCCACACCTTGCTCAACGCGGGCATGTAAGGCTTCCGGTAAATATTTAAACACCTCAGCCTTAAGCTGGCTGGTACCCCGAACCATATTTTCACAAGCAATCACATTCATGACGGTGTCATTGCCTGCCAGTAATCGTTTTTCGATGCCTTGAGCTAAAGTTTTAGCAATAATATTTAATACCGTTGGCCCCACTGCGGTGGTCACTAAATCCGCTTCTGCTACGCAATCGACTACTTCAGGGCTAGTAGAATTAACCGCGGTAACATTCGTCACTGGCTCAAGGGTACATTGTTCGCCAACAACTTTAACTTGGTACTCACCGCGTTGTTGTATAGCATTAATAACCGTTTCATTTACGTCAGCAAAGGTAACCGCGATACCCGCATCCGATAGTAATTTTCCTATAAAACCGCGGCCAATATTACCCGCGCCAAAATGTAATGCTTTCATAATAAATATCCCGAAAAATAGCGTTAAAACTGAAATAGGAGACCAAATACTATTTGGCCTCCGTTGATCTTAGGTGATGGCTAGAGCCTATTTACCGTTTAGGATTCGAAGCACATCTTCCGGGTTTGATGTGGTTTTTAAGCACTCAATTGCTTCTTCGTCGTCTAGTGCATTGGTAATAGCAGTGATGACATGAATATGCTCATCGCCTTGGGCAGCAATACCAATTACCATTTTGGCGATATCGTCTTCATCTTCACCCCAGCGAACTCCTTCTGGGAATTGGCAAAACACGATGCCTGTAGCTTTCACAAACTGTTTTGCCTCAATTGTTCCATGTGGAACAGCGATAGATTCACCCAGATAAGTCGATACCAATTGTTCGCGAGCAAGCATGCCAGGAACATAATCAGCTTCTACATAACCCAGTGTTACGAGTTGTTCACCAGCAAACTTAATCACTTCTTCTTTGGTTTTAGCTTCCATTCCCAAGAAGATGTTTTGATTAGATAGCTTTAGCGTTCCTTGTTCGCTAGAGCTAGTGTCTACTGGCGTTTCAGCCTTTTTTACTGGAGCCGCCTGTGCGGTTGTTAACTCACTAACTAAGTTGTCATACAGCGCACTATCTAAGAAATTATTCAACGAAATATGTTGAGCTCCGGCAGCGTGAGTGCGTGCTCGGTCAGTTAAGTCTTTGTGAGTGATCACAATGTCAGCGTCATTGGGTAGGTTATTGATAGCGAGGTTAGTCACTTCAATATTCAAGTTGGCCGCTTCTACCTTCTTGCGCAGTAAGCTTGCACCCATTGCACTTGAACCCATACCCGCATCACAGGCTACGATAATTTTATTAACCAGTGCCATGTCAGCGCTAACGTTAGCCGTTGCTTGGCCTTTAGAAGAAGACTTCATATCTGCCATTTGGCTAGCGGCTTGCTCTAGTGAATCATCCTCGCCGGTATCGGCTTGA
Source organism: Agarivorans sp. TSD2052 (assembly GCF_023238625.1). NCBI lineage: Bacteria > Pseudomonadati > Pseudomonadota > Gammaproteobacteria > Alteromonadales > Alteromonadaceae > Agarivorans > Agarivorans sediminis. Next base: position 4,576,001 of record NZ_CP096670.1, on the reverse strand, counting down.
GTTTTAAGTAGCAGCGATGCAACAACAAACGATACGGTTGCAGAAGCAATAACCGATAGAATTACACCCACAAAGCCTGTTTTCGGTGTCATCAACAATACCGCAAAAATAGACCCAGGAGATGCAGGAGAAATAAGGCCAGCATCAAAAACAGTCAGGGTGAATACGCCTGTCATACCACCAGCAATTACCGCTAAAATAAGGCGTGGATTCATCAATACATACGGGAAGTAAATCTCGTGAATACCGCCGAAGAAATGAATAATAGAGGCGCCAGCTGCAGACTGTTTAGCATTACCTTTACCAAATACCATGTAAGCAATTAATAAACCAAGGCCTGGACCAGGGTTAGCTTCAATCAAGAAGAAAATCGAACGACCAAACTCTTCAGATTGCTGAATACCTAACGGAGAGAAAATACCGTGGTTAATCGCGTTATTTAAGAATAGGATTTTAGCCGGTTCGACAAAGATAGATGCAAGTGGCAAGGCACCTGCTTCAACCATAGCGTTCACCCCAGCAGCTAAGCCTGTTGACAGTAATTTAACTGCAGGGCCGATGATAAGGTAAGCCAGAATGGCACAAATCATACCGATGATGCCAGCAGAGAAGTTGTTAACCAACATCTCAAAACCACTTTTCACTTTACCGTGAACCGCTGCATCAAATTTCTTAATCGCGATGCCGCCTAGCGGACCTACAATCATAGCGCCCATAAACATAGGAATATCGGTACCAACAATAACCCCCATGGTCGTGATTGCGCCCACTACAGCACCACGCTCACCGGCCACCATTTTACCACCGGTATAACCGATCAATAATGGCAGTAGGTAAGTAATCATGGGGCCAACCATAGAGGCTAGGGTTTCATTGGGTAGCCAACCGGTTGGAATGAATAGCGCAGTGATGAAACCCCAAGCGATGAAAGCGCCAATATTTGGCATCACCATGTTCGAGAGGAATCGTCCAAAATTTTGTACTTTAATCTTAGCTGTAGGAGAAAGCATAGGATTGTCCCTTTTTTTGAATTTGTTTATCGGTCCCTGAAGAACCTTTGTGTGTCGTACTGGTTGAGATAAATCTAGCACAAGATACTTTTTTGCCAACACCACCCAACAACTTGTGACACAAATCACTAATAAATAACATACACCCAACATAAACAGTGATTAACATCACAACATTTCGATGTTGATAACTTTCAACTGTTCACAAATAATAATAAACACACTAAAAAAGAGATCTAAATCACCAATAACACCCCGTCCCCACCACACCACAAAGTGACATGCATCACACAATTGATTATTAACCTATAATATACGGCCATTATTGCTCACTTGTTAATCGTTCTGGGCTCACCAAATAAGCTAAAAACCCTATAACTGTAATTAAATTACATAAGTGTTTCTGAATTTCTTAAGGTAAATTGAAGGGATTAACCACTTTACTCGCTAATATTTAAGCAAAGAATTGATTAAGAGCTAGAGATGATAAAAGCAGTATTATTTGATATGGATGGGCTGATTTTTGATACAGAGCACCTATATAAAACCAGTTGGCAGTTTGCGGCAAATGAACAAGGTTTGGATTTAACGGATGCTTTGTATCAACATTTTATAGGCGTTCCAGATGCCGCTTGCGAGCAGATGCTGCTACAACACTTTGGAAGCGATGCTGATTTAAGCCGCTTTCAACAGCATCGAGACCGTCATTTTCATCACTTAAGGCAACAAGGCATTGCGTATAAAAGCGGTTTTGCTGAGTTGTTTAACCATTTACGCCAAAAGCAAATGCGCTGCGCTTTGGTCACCTCTTCTGCTTTAGCCGAGGTAAAACATAACTTCGAAGGGTCTGACTATTTAAAACAATTTGAACGGATAGTCACCGCCGAGGATGTCGATAAGGGTAAACCTGATCCCGAGTGTTATTTATTAGCTTGCCAGCGTTTATTACTAAGTCCTGAATACTGTATAGTGCTGGAAGACTCTAATAATGGTATGCAAGCCGCATTAGACGCAGGCTGCCAAGCGGTAATGATTCCTGATTTATTGGTGCCCTCCATTGAGGTAAAACGCCGAGCGAGTTACATTTTTGAACAATTGGAACAGGTTATTGCGGTTCTCTGATTGCCTAAATGCTGCTGATTACGCTTAGAACATGGCCAGTTTATTCAGTGATTAGCGCTAAGTGGCTTAACGCTGCATGCAGTTGGGCTGTATATTTTGCGGGTGACGATTTATGAAGTTGTAATTTTTCAGATTGATTAAACTGCATGAATACGGCGATTTCTTTTGCTAATGCAGTAGCAAACTCTGCTACCTTACTTAGCGAAGGCTCTAACACTAAGTTGAAAATATGCAGAGTGCTGCTGGTGCGTTCAGCTTTGCAATCAACGCGCGCGACTAGTTGACCATCCCATAAGATGGGTAAACAGAAATAGCCATACCGGCGCTTGGCTTTGGGCACGTAACACTCTATCAAATAGTCAAAATTAAATAGCTTTTGCATGCGTTTACGCTGAATAAGTAGGTTGTCGAAAGGTGATAGAATTTTTAGCTTGCTACGCGCCAGAGGTTTATTCAGTAAAGTGAGTGACTCTGGTAAGGCAAAGTAGCAATGGCCGTTAACTTCAAGCCTTTGTAGCTCGTTACTATTTACCATTTCACTTAAGCAACTCTCCACCATCTTTTTAGTATTTTTGAGCAGATAGACCATGTCTGTCGCTTGCCCTAGGCCATTGGCCTGCAAATAACGACAAATGAGAAAACGAGCATGTTCTTCAGCGCTGGGCATTGTGGTATCGATATCAGAGGGTAATACCCGCTCGGTGAGTTGATACACTTTATGAAAGTTATGCCGATAAGGCACCATTAAATCGCCTTGCATAAACAAACACTCTAAGGCTTGTTTGGCCGGTTTGCTGGACCAGTCGGCAGTTTTTTTACCTTTATGCTCAAAGTCTTTGGCCATTAATGGGCCTTCATCGGCAATTCGCTTTAATATCGAATCCATTAGCACTTGGTCTTTGTTATACCAGTGCTTTTGTTGGCCACTAGCAAAAGCATGTTTACGCGGTAGGCTAAAACGATAATCTCGCATCGGTAAATAGGCCGCAGCATGAGACCAATACTCAAACACTTTTTTATCTCGCATTAAGCTATCGAGATGTTCAAGTTGATAACGTGGGTTGCGGTTCCATAAGGTGTGGTGATGTGCTCGTTGGATCACTGAAATGGTATCAATTTGCACATAACCCAATTGTTCGATGGCAAGCAAGCTAGCACTAATAGCGCTGCCATTTTTTTTGGGGGATGGCAGTAGCTGCGAATGTAACACTAGCTTTCTAGCGTGTTGAACAGACAATGATTCAGTCATGCAATAAACGATTTAACCAAGGGTAACTAGCAGCTTACCGTGTGTACTCGTGGCTTACCATATTCCTTATTCTATTTGTTGTACTGGTGGATGAGTTAATTCGCTGATAGCGGCTGACTGTTTTGTCTTCTACCCAAGGGGCGGTAACATCTGCAAATTCAGTACAATGGCGGTTTTTTAAATCCAGGTTAAAATCTTGCTGTGGTATACCTCGTATAAATAGACGATGTTGTCTTGTTCTGTAGATAGGCAAACATCAAATTGCAGGCAGCCTTCTTCCTGCGCTAAGGACGCTTGAGCATTTTCTAACATTTTTGGCATAAATTGCTGCAAGTAAAATTTTTACAGTAAACAGCACGGTAACGATATACATAGCGTTCCCTATGATCGCGGCTTTACAGCTTGCCCTGATAGGCCGATTGTAAGTGGGCCACCTGATATTGATTTAGTGCTGGGTAGAATGCTGGTTTAGTAATAATTGTAGCTTGCTGCGTTCTTCTAATTCTTCTATGGCATACATGGCTTTTTCAGGTGATGCGACTTACTGGGATGTTTGCATCACTAAAGTGCAAACCGATATCGTAGCCATTAAACCAGCGCATTGGCGCTTCAAATAAGCGGTGGCAGGTATGGCTCAAATGAAGCTTGCGGTACATCGCCTGTGTACTTATAGGCACCGCGAGAGTGACATTGCAGTTATTGCCGTAATGGGAACAAGCCTGAAACACAAATGATATAATTAACGGCCAAATAAGGCTGCATATTATTCACTGCCAAGTTACTCCCCTTGTTATGCTGCTGAACTTCTATTGCATTAGCGTTCATCTCAGCATCTGCAGCTTTATTTGAATAAGCAATAGTGGTACCACTTGCGTCGATCGCCCAAATATTTCCAGCAGGTGTTGCAGCGTTACCATTGCTACCAACGCATTTAGCTTTAGCGCTAACTTGGTGATTATGGCTAGGCATTTGAGCTTCAGTTAAAATGTTTGCTTCGCTACCGCCACGTTGGCCGATCTGCATAGTTGGCAAACCAGGGCCAGTTCCTGAGTGAATGGGGACGCGACCCCGTAAGTCTGGCAAGGCAAATGTGGTACGGCCATCTCCGCCATAAGTGTTGCCCAAAAGAGCGAACAGCGATGAATTTGACGAAATGGGTAACAATTGCCCATCACAAAACGCCCAATGTAGTGGAGCAAATGGTGCCCCAAACATCATAATTTGACCTAAGTACCCGTCCATAATAAATCCTTTAATTTTTGTTGACATAGAGCACAACCATTAAAAATGGTCGCGCGTTTAGTGGTTAAAGGTTAAGTTCACCCAGTAATCAGTATTACTAAACAAACTCATCGCTATTTGGATATATGACGCTTAAGGCCCAGCATAGCCGCAATAAACAAAAATATGCTGCTGGGTTCAGGCACTTGATTAGGAGGCGGGGGAGATGTTTCTTCAGTATTAATGATTAAGTTTGAGTAGATTAAACCATAGTTATTATTGGCAGACTCAGAGATTGCTCCAGTTATGCCATTGGTTAACAAACCACTACCACCGATATCCAAATTAGCAGTGAATACCCCATCGCTTAAATCGGCAAAAAAGCTATTGTCTAAACTAAAGCTATATACATCATATTGTAGATCTACCGACCCTCCACCGGCTTCAAAAAGTGTGTCTAATTCTGATGTTAAGTTGTTGCCATCTAAAGAGAATGCATCAAGTTGGCTACCAGAAGATGCAGAGTCAATATCCCAGATACCAAAACTAAATGTTGCGCTAACTATGGTGTCGACGATAGCTGAATAATTAAATGACCAACTAGTATTGGCGGGGTTAGTTAATATTTCATGTCCGAAGATTTCGTTGAATGGGGCGGGCTGGCCACTTTGGATTGGAAAGATGGTTGGAGCAAAACTATATATTCCGTCATCTACCAGACCAGAGGAGCCATTGCCTAAAGTAATATCGATTACCCCTGCATTGGCTATAGGGCTAAACATCGACAGAGAAAAAGCCGCCAATGTAAGCAATTTGTGATCATTTAATGTGCTCATGTAACAATCCTTATTAATGCCACCATTATTGGCAACATTATTTATAAGCATAAAGCGTTCCGTGTCAGTAATAGCGCGCTGTATAGAAAACATACAATGGAGGGATGCGGTAAAATGTAAAAATTGCTGACAAATTTAATAGACGAAAAAGACGAGAGAAATTGCGATTTAGTGAGTAAACTTAAGTGAAAGAACTGTAACTCACAGCTGAACCAGCAATATATCAACCGCAAGGAATGCCGAATGATTGACCAAGAACTCGCCCAACTCGAATCGGTATATCAAACCATTGTTGATTTTTTAGTGCGCTATAGCTTTCAGCTGGTGGGCGCGGTCATCATCATATTATTGGGTTTATGGTTTGCCTCTAAAGTTGCCAAGTGGCTATTTAAAACCCTCGACAACAAAGGTTTAGACATTACTCTGGCTAATTTCATTGCTAACGTGGTGAAAGTACTGCTGATTGCCATCACGGTGATGATTGCCTTGGGTAAGTTGGGTATTAGCATTACCCCCTTTGTAGCGGCCTTGGGTGCCATTTCTTTAGGAGCTGGCTTAGCGATACAAGGCACTTTATCTAACTATGGCGCGGGCTTAGCGATTATTCTTACCCGTCCCTTCGTGCTAAAAAATACCATTACCGTTAAGGGTTACACCGGCCTTGTAGAAGAAATCAATTTAGCGACTACGGTATTAATCAACGAAGACAATGAGCGTGTAACCATTCCCAATCGACACATTGTCGGCGAAATACTAAAAAACACTGAGCAAAATAGTTTGGTTGAAGGCTTGGTTGGTGTGGCTTATAGCAGTGACCCAGATCAGGTAATCTCAGTAATAGCAGCCACCTTAGAATCCATAGAAGATGTTCAGCAATCCCCCTCGGTAAAAATAGGTATTGATGCTTTTGCAGACAGCGGGATCAACATTAGCTATCGTTTTTGGGTGCCAACGCCTTTATTCCACCAAACAAAATTCACAGCAAATTTGGCGATCTACAAAGCGTTATTGCAAGCAGGCGTGCAGATACCTTTCCCACAAAGAGAAGTACGTATTCTAGACGCAAAAGATTAGCAATAAGCAGCTGCAAACTAATAGCTACAGCTTTATCTATAGTTATTGTTGTTAATAATTAGCGTTAAATCCAGTTAGTCCTATGATTTATTCTTGACCATAATTTTAGCTTTATCGCTCAAGCTAAAATTCATCAAGGATGATTTATGACTATATCTGGCACTAAGTTTAGCCCCTTACTCTTTGGTTTAAGTTTACTACTTAGTTTGCTGATATCAGCCAGTAGTAATGCCCATATAAACCACAAAGATCACTACTCAGGCAACGATGAACAGCGTGCTTTTAAACGCTTATCTAGTCACCAACAATTACAGAACCTGTTAGCCAAAATACAACGCTATTCATTTCGGCCAATTCAAACAGGGCCGCTAATCTCCAACAATGGTAACAAAGGCTTAATTGATATAGATGTAGCCTTACCCGCTGATTTAGCCATTAATTACCAAGTATGTGGTGAAACCAACTCAACCCCCACCATTCGTCAAGCTGTAGTATGCAGTATTAATGACGGGGGAAGAGGTAACCTTGATCCTCACAATATCGGTTGGTCTACTCAAGGAAGAGAATTATTAGCCATTCGCTTGGGTAATCCAAATGGCAGACGGATATTAGTCATCACTCAACAACATGGTAATGAACCAGCAGGTACAGAGGCTGCCTTAAGCATTACTCGCTGGCTAAGTAACGGCTTTGGCAGCAGCGTTCAGCGTATATTACAGCGTTTAGATATAGTTATATTACTGCGAGCAAATCCTGATGGTGGCGAACCCGACGCCCAGCACTGCAGTTTTAATCCGCAACCAGGAACAGTCATCAGTCAAGATTGCGCACTAATAAGGCAAAACGTAGACCCCCAAGCAGGAGGTGGTTTTACAGGTAATTCAGAGGCTGATTTTCACGGTATTGTGGGTCGCGGTTACGACCTTAATCGTTACCATCATGTAGCCTTAGATAAACCTATCCGTCCGGTAGAGAGCCAAGCGATGGTTGCCACTGCGTTAGCATTTATGCCCGAAGTGATACTCGATCTTCATGGTGATTTACAAAAAACTGATTGCCAACTCGATCTATCAAGTATCAACCCTGGGCAAATTTTAGGGAGCCTACCTACCGTTGAATGCTCCACCGATAAACGACAAAAAGACTTTCGTTTGCTCAGCCCCTTCGCCGACGCTCAAACGGGAACCCAGCAAGAACGGGTCGCGCAAAGCTTAGCCGCCAAAGTGATGAAAAAAATTGACCGCTTATTCATTGGTAGCGTTGGTCGTTTTTCACAAGTTCAGCTAGGTGCGGGTAATATCGGTAGCGGGGCAACCGGCTCTTATCAATTAATTGGCGCGGTGGCAGGTGGTTGGGAAACGGTAAATTTCAGTACCGATTTACGTGCTGATGTCGTTGCGATAGTCGCAGGCCAACCACAAATAGGGGTTAACCCTGGCTTGCCAGAGCCTCGTTTATTAAACCGACAGATTTGGATTAACCGGATCGCTCTCTACCACGCTTTAGATACCCTCGCTAGCTTTGAGGTAACGCCCCCCACAGATACAGGTGACTTTTGTGATTACCCACTGGCTCAGGGGCTACGCGCTAATTTGCCTGAAGAGTACTGGGGCATAAACGCCACGTCTAATGAGGTACTGATCCCAATTGAACCGAGTATCGGAGTTCCCCTATATATCAGTGGAAATTGCCCCGACAACCCACTGTAAACATAGGCTCCACGTTGAAAGCAAAAGCACAGAAGCACAACTCACGGTTTTTTTTTGCTTAATTTGAAAACCATAATGGGATAATTGGATATGCCTTTCTATAAACCGTTAAAAGATGAATCAAAAACAGATAGAGACCGAATAATAGCGGGTATCCAGCGCTTGCGCGCACAGTTCAACAAGGTGAATTTTCCAAGTAAAAAAACCTCAGAATCACTAATACTTGGGTCTTGGAATATACGCAACTTTGATGATGATCGCTTTAACTATGGCCCACGCCAGCCAGAGTCCTTCTATTATCTCGCAGAAATAATCTCTCGTTTTGATGTGATAGCAGTCCAAGAGATCTGTCAAAACTTAACACCACTTGACCAACTGATGAGCTTATTAGGACAACAGTATCGTTACATTTTAACGGATGTCACCCACAGTGGCTTAGGTGGTAATAAAGAACGATTAGGCTTTATTTATGATAAAAATAAGGTGAATTTTAAGGGAGTAGCGGGTGAATTAGTATTGCCAGAAAAACTACTCATTAGCGAAGTAGATAGCAAAAAGCGGCAGTTTTCTCGCACGCCTTTTGGTGCACAATTTCAATCAGGATGGTTCAAATTCCTATTTTCAACGGTACATATTTATTTTGGTAGTAACGCCACCAACAGCAGCCAATACGCTCGTCGCGTCAAAGAAATTGAAGCTGTAGCAAAATATTTAGCAAAAGATGCAAAAGTCAGCGACTTAAACCAGATCCTCGTCGGTGATTTCAACATCAAAGCACGCGGTAGTGCCGGTTTTAATGCTTTAGAAAAAAATGGCTTTACCACCGTAGAAAATAGAAAAGGCAGTAACCGAGACCAAACCAAGTTTTATGATCAAATATCGTTTATCTCACGGCGTGATGAATTACAGCTTATGCAGCCAGAACGTAATGATCGGGTTTTCCAATTTTTTGATAGTGTCTATCGTTCAAGTGACTTTACACTTTACCAACCGGTCATCAAAAAGCATCTCCTGTTAAAGCTCGACCAAGCCAAAGCCGAACTTGCTGCGGCGACCTCCAAAACGAAGATTAAAAAGGCTGAAAAGCGAATAGCTAGCCTACAAGCGGCAAGCCAATCCGATGAATCACTAAACCAATATTATGAAGAATGGCGAACCTTTCAAATGAGTGATCACTTGCCCCTTTGGGTAGAACTAGAAATTGATTTTTCCGATGACTACCTTAGTTACTTGAGTAAGCTTGAATAAGGGTGTGCCAATGTTAGCTTAAGCTAACATTGGCTTTAACAAGCAAAGTGACTAAGCAATTTCTACCCGATTTCGGCCATTTTCTTTCGCTTTATACAGCGCTTCATCGGTACGTTTAATCCACTGCTCTAAAAAACCAGAGTTGATTTCAGCCACCCCAAAGGAACTGGTAATTTTACGCTGGTCGCTAAGCATGGTTGACTCAATGCTACTTCTAAGATGTTCGGCCAATGAACGCGCTCCAGCGACACGAGTATGAGGACAAACAACTAAAAATTCTTCTCCCCCCCATCTGGCTAGATAATCATCTTCTCTAATTTGCTGTTTAACTAAACTGGCAATATTTACCAACACTTTATCGCCTTCATCATGTCCAAACTGATCGTTCACCAATTTAAAATGGTCTATATCAAACAGTACGATGCTAGCAGGCATACCAATGTCGATATATTCAATGATGATTTCGCTGAAAATACCCCGCAATCCGGCTCGATTCAAACAGCTAGTCAAAGGATCGGTTTTAGCCATAAACTCATAATTATCACGTTCAATACTTAAAAAGCTATTCACTCTGTTGAGTTGTAATGTGTGATTGCTTGATTCTTTACTCTGCTTTTTGGCTCTATTAGATGCTGTGATTAAATCTAAACTCAGGCTAAGTGCCCATAGGGTAAGTAAGCCAAAATACAGATAACTGGCAGGTAACCACTTTCCGCTAAAGCTTAGCGAATGAAGGGATAATTCTATATTTTTGTTGGCAGAGTTATCCCCTGTAGAAACGCGTAAATGACTAGCTTGCTTAAGAGAAGGGTTAGTTTTGTGTTTATCCGCATTCTCAAAAATCCACCAAGAAGGCGGGTAAAACTGAGCTAAAGACAAACGATAACTAGCACGGCCATCAACCGGGTTTATCACCTGTTGATGCAACTGTGAGGGGGTAGTTGTGTTAGATGGCTGATTGAGCAACTGTACAAACACCGTGTCGTGCACATTACTATGATAAGAAAGGTTTAAAATGACGGTGTCATAATGTTGTAAATTTATAAGGCTATTTGCTTTTGCTCCAAGCAATAAATTTAGCCCACAAAATGCCGCTTTTTGTTCTTCAACCGTACGACAAAACAAAGAAACTTTTTCTTCTTGTTTTATCATCAAAGCCTTAGATTCTTTATTGGCTAAATGACGATTAACAATCTCAATATTTGAATACTTGTTTATTGAATAACTCAAATAGTGATTCATCCCTAAATACTGCCAAAGTATCAGACCCAAAGTGATAAGGGTTAACAAAGGATAATAGCTTTCTCGGGATAACAACTTCATATAAAAGACGATTTTGGTAGCTGGCTTGACAAGTTTTATTATCTACTAAAGTCGTAATGGAGAAAGTGTTGAGCGTCAAAAGCTGGAAAATTAGTCATTTAGCGGGGACACTAAGCGCGACAGTTCACTAAAAAATATGTCTAACAAGATTGTTTCGCACGCAATGGAAGCCATCAAGCCTCCACTGCCTAGTGACACCTTCACTCTATAGAGCTTTCATCTTCACTGTTTTCATCAGCGTCAAATGACTTGGCAGGGCGTTGTTCTGCTCTGGCTAAAATCTCAAGATAAAACGACGGTAGTTCAAGCTTTTCAGCTTTGTCCATACAAGCATTTATTTGCGATACATGAATAACTTCAGCTTCGGCTTCATTGGCACCGTACTTACAATCAAAATCCCAAAAATCAGTGCCTGTAGGCAAGGTTTTTCCTTTTTCGCGCTTAATGTATTTTTTAGCATCGTGTTTAGCGGCTTCAATTATTCGCGCAAGATTACGTTTAGGGTGAGTTAACACATAGGTTTTTTTCATGATTAATCCTAGAAGTAGAGCTGAAGACTCAGGGGCAGACACTGTAATGATTTTAGGCCATACAGCAACAACTATCGTTTTTTAGGGGCAATTTATTGGAAGATTAAGCTGGATGAGTGCTGTGGCCGTCAGGTTAAGTGAAATAAGCATTTAACTAGGAGTATCTGATAATACGTCTTTTTTAAAGGCATGGTTCACAAACGCTACTATTGCTAGTAGCGCTTTATTGATTGATAGCAAAACCATCCAAATTGATAATTATTATAAATACCAATTAGTTAGTTTCTATAAAGACTAGAATTTCATGCTTACACCAAGTTTAATTTGGCTATCATCTTTAAGCGGTGTGCCATTGTAATTGGTACTATCAAAGTTCTTCTGTGTGTATTGTATATAAGGCTGGTAACTTCCTAGATTAGTAAGAAAAACCTTAGTTTCTAGCTCATTCAGCTTTAAATTATTAGCTTTGCGTTCAGCATTTGCGTCTTTATTAACATAGTTAAAAGAAATGCCTACAATGTCACCAGCCCAACCCGCGGTTAAATCACTACGGTTGGTTTTCACATCTCCAAGCTCAGATTGGTTCAAACTGTTGTTATTTTGAGTACCTTCATAACGATAGCGTGCTGCTAGAAAAACCCCATTATCGAAGTTGTAGCCACCTTTTAATGCTACTTTACCGGTATTCGCATCATTAGCGACATTACGAGTGTATTCAACACGAGGTTGAATGTAAGCATTACCAAATTTGTAAGTATAATCAGCAGCAAAAGTCGCTTCATGCAAACCGGATTCATGCTGGTTTTCACCATAGGGACGTCCACCTAAACGGCTTTTTGCTTCAACATCAAAACCAAACTGGCCATAATCAGTAGCGAACTCATAACCACCTTTCAAAATGCCTAGATGTGGACCAGTACGATTGCTTTCAACTGCCACTTCGCCACGAATTGCATCAGCTAAAGCAAATTGACTCATTAAAGCTAAAGAAACAGCTGGAACTACAAATTTTTTTTTCATTTTGGAACCTTTCAGTATATTTTTACTAAAACATCCATGCATCACAGAGTGTCATTTCACTCTTCATTATTTCCGTTGCGCAAATAATGAAGTGGTCGTTAAAAGTTAACAAATCAGTGTCTGTTAGCTTTTCTTAACAGAGAGCAAGAAACGCTATGAACTTACAAGCTATCGAAGCATTTGTACTTAGCCATCAATTAGGCAGTATTTCTGCTGCCGCAAAACACATGCAGAAAAACCGAGCTCAGCTAAGCCAGTGGATTACCAATTTAGAAATTGATTGGAATGTTGAATTATTTACAAGAGATGGCCATAAACCGGTATTAAGCGAACAAGGTCTAAAAATGTTGCCGCTATGCGAGCAACTTTTGGCGTCTAAAAGTCACTTAAAAAAGCAAGTTGAGCAAATTGCTAATCAAACTTGTTTTCGGATAAACCTGGGAGTCAGTGCATTTTTACAAGACGAGCTAATAGCGAAAATAATTAGCAAATTTAATCACCGCTATCCTGATGTTAATTTGCAGATCTATCAACGACGCGATGAACAACTACTCAACTGGCAACAACAGCCTCAGTTAGATTTAGCGATGTGTTTCTATCGAGATGCCTACCCTAGTCATTACACTGTAGAAGACCTAGGTAAAATGCCAGTGATTGCCGTTTGTGCAACAAACCACCCGCTTGCTCAACAACAAAAAGTGACCATCAACCAAGTGATGAAACATACTTGGATTACCTTATTGACCACCGCAAATACAAAAGTATGGGATCTAGAAAACATTCAAAAAAGAATAGAAGTGGAACACCATTCACTCGCGATTGACTTATGTTTACAAGGTGTAGGCATATTTGTAGGTCAGCAAATTCAGTTAGATTCTCACATCCAATCTGGAGAATTGAAAATCATTGACCATCATGAAGCCATAGCTAATGAATCATTAGGCCTTATTTATCCAAAACTTCCCATGCCCAATTCTACCGTTCAAGCACTCCTTGATATTTGTAAAACCGAGGTAGTACTTAGCTAAATACAATGACTTAATAGACGCTTCCGTCTTCATGCTGAGCTCTACACACATCAATGTTAGTAACTATTGTTCACAACTAACAATGAGGATCATCACTGTTATTACTCGATTTACAGTAAATTGTTGATAGTTTCACGTGAAACTATCAACAACTAGATCACAGCTAATACGCAACTAGTTAATCAGCTTAAGATCACGTTACAATGTAAAAGCACTCAAATTGACACGGGATCTTAAATGGAAATAGAAATAATAGTGGGATCTACTTTAGGTTCTGCAGAATACGTAGCTGATGAGTTAGAAGCCGCATTAAATGAACAACATCAGGTAAAAGTACACCTAAATGCAGAGTTTGAAGAGCTAAATCAACAAGCATTATGGCTAGTATGCAGCTCTACTCACGGTGCTGGTGATGTCCCCGATAACTTACAGCCATTTTTTCAGTACTTACTCGATCAACAACCCGATCTTTCGCAGCTATCTTATGTAGTAGTCGCAATAGGCAGTAGTAGTTACGATACATTTTGTGGTGGCGGTAAAGATCTCGACCAACAACTTCATAAATTGGGTGCTAAACGCTTAAAAGAACGCTTAGAAATCGACGTTGATCTCGAACCTGTACCAGAAGAACCAGCAATAAAGTGGTTAGATAGCTGGAAAAACGAGCTGATTTAGAAATTAATCTTGTGGATAACCATAGTGATCCACTGTTAATTCAGCATAGTTATTCCTATGTATAAGTTATTCTTTATTTTACTTGTGGATAAGTAGCGATTTAGATCCCAGCTTGTCCCCCGTTTAGATCGTGCTCTGTTAACAAGATCTGATCTTATCTAAGTCTATGATCCAAAGAATAAAAAATGACTTATCTACAGATCAGGCCTTTACTAATAGTAGATCTAATAAAAGATCTTTAAAAAAAGATCTTATATATATATTTAAGAGATCTACCCTAGATCTAATTCTGATCTAAGCATTCCCTTCTTGCTTCGTAACCAGTAAAATGTCGCACCCTTTTGGGATTAAGCTGGTTTGAGGTAATAACAATGTTTTATAAACAACAATACGATGTCATCGTTATCGGTGGTGGTCATGCGGGCACCGAAGCCGCTGCTGCAGCTGCCCGTATGGGACAAAATACCTTATTGCTTACTCACAATATTGAGACCTTAGGTCAAATGTCTTGTAATCCAGCGATTGGTGGTATTGGCAAGGGGCATTTAGTTAAAGAAATTGACGCCCTTGGTGGCTTAATGGCCCAAGCAACCGATTTAGCTGGGATCCAATTTAGAACGCTTAATTCATCAAAAGGACCCGCTGTTCGAGCGACTCGTGCACAAGCTGATCGAGTACTTTACCGAGCAGCAATCAGAGAACGTTTAGAAAACCAGCCTAATCTCACGATCTTTCAGCAAGCCTGTGATGACCTGATTGTTGAAAATGATCAGGTAGTTGGTGTTGTTACCCAAATGGGAATGGAATTACGTGCACGCAGTGTTGTATTAACCGTAGGTACTTTTCTTGGCGGAATAATCCACATTGGTTTAAATAACCATGCTGGTGGTCGCGCAGGTGATCCACCGTCAATTGCTTTAGCCCAACGTTTACGTGAGTTACCATTACGTGTAGACCGTTTAAAAACGGGTACCCCCCCTCGTATTGACGCGCGCAGTATTGATTTTAACCTAATGCAGCCTCAACCAGGCGATAACCCTACCCCGGTATTTTCGTTCATTGGCAAACAAAGCGATCACCCTCAGCAGATCCCTTGTTACATCACTCATACCAATGAATCGACCCATGACATTATTCGCAACGGTTTAGATCGTAGCCCTATGTTTACTGGCGTTATTGAAGGTATAGGGCCACGTTACTGCCCGTCTATTGAAGATAAAGTTACGCGTTTTGCTGACAAAAACTCGCATCAAATCTTTATCGAACCGGAAGGCTTAACGACCCATGAGGTTTATCCAAATGGTATATCAACCAGTTTGCCATTTGATGTTCAAGTTGCTTTAGTTCATTCAATGAAAGGTTTAGAGAATGCCCATATTACTCGGCCTGGTTATGCCATTGAATATGACTTTTTTGACCCTAGAGATTTAAAACAAAGCCTAGAGAATAAATATTTGAAAGGTTTGTTCTTTGCAGGCCAAATTAACGGTACTACTGGCTATGAAGAAGCCGGCGCACAGGGCCTAATTGCAGGTGCCAATGCGGCATTGTATGCTCAAGGTAAAGAATCTTGGGCTCCTCGCCGCGATCAAGCTTACATGGGGGTAATGATTGATGACTTGGCTACCTTAGGCACCAAAGAACCCTACCGCATGTTTACTAGTCGTGCTGAATATCGTTTATTGTTACGTGAAGATAACGCCGATGTGCGCTTAACCGAGCAAGGCCGAGAGCTTGGTTTGGTGAACGATCACCGTTGGAAGTTATTCAGTGATAAACAAGAATCAGTAGAGTTAGAGCGTCAGCGCCTCAAAGATACTTGGGTGCATACTAATTCTAGTCAATTGGATCAACTTAATCCCTTGCTTAAAAATCCAATTACTCGCGAGCATTCTTTAGAAGAATTGATCCGTCGTCCCGAGTTAACTTATGAAAAATTAATGGTGATTGATGGCTTTGGGCCCGGCTTAGATCAGCAAGATGCTGCTGAGCAAGTTGAAATACAAATTAAATATGACGGCTACATTAAGCGCCAATTAGAAGAAATCAAGAAAACCCAAAAACACGAAAATACCTTATTGCCTATCGATTTAGATTTCTCAAAGATTAGTGGGCTATCGAACGAAGTTGTTGCTAAATTAACCAGTGCACGACCAGAAACTATTGGTAAAGCTGCTCGTATCTCTGGTATCACTCCTGCAGCGGTATCGTTGTTATTGGTTTATTTGAAAAAACACGACTTAGCACGTAAGTCGGCTTAGGATGATCGGGTGTTAAAATCTCGCTTACAGGGCTTATTAGCCCAAACGTCTTTGCAGCTCACTGAGCTACAAATATCTCAACTGGTCATGTTGGTAGAACAACTCGACAAGTGGAATAAAGCTTACAATCTTACTTCAGTAAGAGATCCTATGGAGATGATGGTAAAACATATCCTCGATAGTTTAGTGGTAAGCCCTCACTTACAGGGGGAACGCTTTATTGATGTAGGTACAGGCCCAGGGTTACCAGGCTTACCATTGGCTATTATCAACCCAGATAAACAATTTGTATTGTTAGACAGTTTAGGCAAGCGAATCACCTTTATTCGTCAGGTATGTCATCACTTAAAGCTTAAAAATGTTACCGCGGTGCAAAGTAGAGTAGAAAACTACCAACAAAACCTCGAATTTGATGGTGTAATAAGCAGAGCGTTCGCTTCTTTACAAGATATGCTTAGCTGGTGTTCTCACTTGCCAGCAAATAATGGTAAATTCTATGCTTTAAAAGGCCTAGTGCCAGAACAAGAGCTAGAAAACCTACCTGAAGGCTTAAAATTGCACAGTATCGAGAGTTTAACCGTTCCCGAACTTGAAGGTCAGCGTCATCTAGTTATTATTGATAAAAATAACCCTTAGGCGAAAATATTGTGGGTAGAGTAATTGCGGTAGCCAACCAGAAAGGTGGCGTTGGTAAAACAACAACCAGTGTAAATTTAGCGGCGTCTATGGCGGCGACTAAAAGAAAAGTGTTGTTAATTGACCTAGACCCACAAGGTAATGCCACCATGGGTAGTGGTGTAGATAAATACAGTGTGCCCAAAACAGCCTATGAATTGTTGATTGATGAAGAGCCTATTGAGCAGGTTGTAACCAAAGACACCAGCGGATTTTTTGATTTAATTGCGGCTAACTCAGATGTAACGGCTGCTGAAATAAAGTTAATGGAGTTTTTTGCTCGAGAAGTTCGCTTACGTACCGCTTTAGCGCCGGTGCGAGATTATTACGATTACATTTTTATCGACTGCCCCCCTTCATTAAATATGCTGACTGTAAATGCAATGGCTGCCGCCGATAGCGTGTTAGTACCTATGCAATGTGAGTATTATGCCTTAGAAGGGTTAACCGCCTTGGTTGATACCATCAGCAAGCTAGCGTCAGTGGTTAACCCTGATCTGCAAGTTGAAGGAATTTTGCGTACTATGTTTGATCCGCGTAATCGTTTATCTTCAGACGTTAGCGATCAGTTAAAGCAGCATTTTGGCAAAAAAGTATATCGTACGGTGATCCCGAGAAACGTACGTTTGGCCGAAGCCCCTAGCTTTGGTAAGCCAGCGATGTATTATGATAAAACATCAAACGGTTCTAAGGCTTATCTTGCCTTGGCCGGCGAGATAATTCGCCGCCATGAAGAAGAAACGCAAGCTGTGGTCGTGGATTAATGAATACGGATAAAGATATGACAGCGAGAAAACGCGGTTTAGGTAAAGGCTTAGATTTATTATTGAGTACGAGTAATAATGCTCGTCAACGCCAAGTCGAAGAAGATACTAAAGCTGATCATAACCAACAAACAGTAGACGATAATCGGGGTGAATTGCGTAAATTACCGATTGAATGGTTACGCCCCGGTAAGTACCAACCCCGAAA
The DNA here is from genome assembly GCF_023238625.1 of Agarivorans sp. TSD2052. Taxonomy (NCBI): domain Bacteria; kingdom Pseudomonadati; phylum Pseudomonadota; class Gammaproteobacteria; order Alteromonadales; family Alteromonadaceae; genus Agarivorans; species Agarivorans sediminis. The sequence continues at coordinate 4,558,048 of NZ_CP096670.1, read as the reverse complement.
AGATATGTCTGCCGAAGCCTTAGAGGAGTTGGCTCACTCCATTGAGGCGCAAGGGGTTATCCAACCTATTGTGGTGCGCGAAGTGGGTGAAAACCAGTTTGAAATTATTGCCGGTGAGCGTCGTTGGCGTGCTTCTCAACAAATCCACTTACATGAAATTCCTTGTCTTGTAAAAAACGTTAGCGACGAGAATGCGGTTGCCATCGCCTTAATTGAAAATATTCAGCGCGAAGACCTTAATGCGATGGAAGAAGCTGTCGCGCTTGATCGTTTAATGAGTGAATTTGAACTCACTCATCAGCAAGTGGCTGAAGCAGTAGGTAAATCTCGTACCACTGTGACTAATTTGCTGCGCTTAAACGGCCTTGATGAAGATGTAAAAATATTGCTTGAACACGGTGATATAGAAATGGGCCATGCCCGTGCCTTGTTAGCATTAAGCGGTGAAACCCAAGCTGAAACCGCCCGTAATGTAGCAGCCAAGGGCTTAACGGTTCGCGATACTGAGAAATTAGTAAAAGCCGTTCTCAACCCCAAAGCGCCAAAACAAGCGGCTGAAGTTGACCCTGATATTAGTCGTTTAGAACAACGCATTAGCGAGCGCTTAGGCGCCGGTGTTAAAATTCAACAAAATAAAAAAGGGCAGGGAAAGTTAGTCATTGATTATACAAATCTCGATGAATTAGATGCTATTTTGGCGCTCTTCATCGATTCTGATGAAACTCTATAGTTTTTGTAAACTATTTATAATCATATTTCTTTGATCTTGATTACCTACATTTCACTTTAAAATGACCAAAAACATTGGTTTGTAACATAAAAATTAACAATAACCGCTATTTGTTTATATAAGCTGTTACAAATTGGTGACTTGGGCACCGCAACTGATTGCAAAACCGCACTTTCAACGTATAATCATTAGGCTTTTTCGCAAGCCTTTTTACCTATAACTAGGTAAAAGGTTAAATGTAAAAACTAGTAGAGGTCGAGAATGTCTGGGTCTTTAACAACAGAAGTACGTATCAAAGCGTTGTATTTTGTTATTTTTCAGACAGGGTTTGTCGCACTATTAACACTTAAGAGTGGTTTCTTTTTTGATAAAGAGGTGGCTGTATCGGTGTTAATCGGGGGTTTGATCTTTTTGCTACCTAATGCGTTGTTCACGTTGATGGCATTTATGTTTGTCGGCGCTAGACATCAAAAATACGTAGTATTAAGTTTTTATCTCGGAGAGGTCGTAAAACTATCTCTTACAGCCATTTTGTTCATACTGGTATTTGCCTTGCTTGATATAGAGCCTCTGGCACTATTGCTTGGTTTTATACTCAGTACATTGACGCAATGGACTGCCTCTATTTTTCTTAGTAACAAAAATAGGATGATAAATGGCTGCTGAAGGTAACGTTTCAGGCTATATCCAGCACCACCTGACAAACGCGCAAATGTGTATGGCCGACGATGGCGGTTTTGCATTTAATCACGCTTGTCATGATGCAGGGTTCTGGACTTGGCACATTGATTCACTCCTGTTTTCAGTTGGCTTGGGAGCTTTGTTCTTATTTTTATTTTATAGAGCAGGGCAAAAGGCAACAACTGGCGTACCTGGCAAATTTCAATGTTTTGTTGAAATGATGGTTGAGTTTGTTGATGGGGCGGTACGTGATGCCTTCCATCGCACTGACCGTGTTATTGCGCCTATTGGTTTAACCATCTTCGTGTGGATCTTCCTCATGAACTTGATGGATTTAATCCCTGTTGACTTTATACCCCACGTCGCCGGACTTATGGGCGCTGAGTACTTTAAAATTGTACCGACTACTGATTTGAACATCACCTTTGGCATGGCCATTGCTGTGTTTGGACTTATCATTTTCTACAGTATTAAAGTGAAAGGTGTTAAAGGGTTTACTAAAGAGCTTACGCTTCAACCTTTTAACCATTGGGCTTTTATTCCTTTTAACTTCTTATTGGAATCGGTCACTTTATTGGCCAAGCCATTTTCGCTCGCTTTGCGTTTGTTCGGTAACCTGTATGCAGGTGAATTGATCTTTATTCTTATTGCCGCACTTGTTCCTTTATGGGCTCAATGGACCTTATCTGTTCCATGGGCAATTTTCCATATTCTGGTCATTGTGCTTCAGGCGTTTATTTTCATGATGCTAACGATAGTTTATCTAGCTTTAGCCCATGAAGATCACTAATTAAGTTTAATAAAAACTGTTTTAACCTAATAAATACTATTTGGAGAATTTCATGGAAACTGTTGTTGGTTTTACTATTATCGCTGTTGCAATCATGCTGAGCATGGCCGCTCTTGGTACTGCTATCGGTTTTGCACTGTTAGGTGGTAAATTGTTAGAAGCATCAGCCCGCCAACCAGAGCTAGCCCCTGCACTACAAACTAAAATGTTTATTATTGCTGGTCTACTAGATGCGATCTCAATGATTGCTGTGGGTATCGCGTTATTCTTCGTATTCGCTAACCCGTTTGTTGCCTTGTTAGGTTAATCCTTCGATACCTAACAAATAGGGAGGTGTCGTTGTGAATATCAATGCAACCATGTTTGGACAAGCGATATCGTTCGCGATTTTTTGTTGGTTCTGCGTTAAATACGTATGGCCACCATTAATCGACGCGATTGAAGCTCGTCAAAAGAAAATTGCGGATGGTTTAGCTGACGCTGAACGTGCCGGTAAAGATCTTCAATTAGCTCAAGCTAAAGCTTCAGAGCAAATGAAAGATGCTAAATCGGAAGCTGCTGTGATTGTTGAGCAAGCTAATAAGCGCAAAATTCAAATCATCGACGAAGCAAAAGAGTTGGCTAATCTAGAGCGTGAGAAAATTCTTGCTCAAGGTAATGCTGAAGTTGAAGCAGAACGTAATCGTGCTCGTGAAGAGTTACGTGCACAAGTCGCTGCTTTAGCCATCGCTGGCGCTGAGAAAATTCTTGAGCGTTCAATCGACAAAGAAGCCAACAAGCATATTGTTGATAAGCTAGTCGCTGAGCTGAAATAAGGGATAAAAGGTAGAGCTTATGGCTGATTTAACCACCATTGCTCGTCCCTACGCTAAAGCTGCGTTTGATTTTGCCGTTGAGCATAAAGCCTTAGATGAGTGGACTGAAATGTTAGCATTTGTTGCCGAAGTGGCTGCGAACGAACATATTTCTGTGCAACTGAAAAAGGAATCGGCGAGTACATTGGTAGATTTATTTACCAAAGTATGTGCTGAACAGCTTAACGAGCATGGCCTTAACCTCATAAAGTTAATGGCTGAGAATGCACGTTTAGATGCGTTGCCTGCTGTGTTAGCAATGTTTCTGGAGTATAAGGCCGAATTGGCTAAAGAAATAACAGCTGATGTTGTTTCTGCTACAGAATTAGATGCGGCGCAGCAAGCGCAAATTAGTGCTTCCTTGGAACAGCGTTTATCACGCAAAGTGAAGCTTAACTGTAGTGTTGATGCCTCACTAATGGCTGGTGTGATTATTCACGCTGGTGATTTGGTGATTGATGGCTCTGTTAAAGGGCAATTGGCAAAACTATCCGACGCACTGCAAGCGTAATTGGGGAATAGAGTATGCAACTGAATTCCACTGAAATAAGCGAACTGATCAAGCAAAGAATTGAACAGTTTGAAGTTGTCAGTGAAGCTCGTAACGAAGGTACTATCGTTTCTGTAAGTGATGGTATTATTCGAATTAATGGTCTTGCTGATGTAATGCAAGGCGAGATGATTGAGCTTCCTGGTAGTCGTTATGCTATCGCATTAAACCTAGAGCGTGATTCTGTAGGTGCGGTAGTAATGGGCCCTTACACCGATTTGGCTGAGGGCGACAAAGTTAAAAGTTCTGGTCGTATTTTGGAAGTTCCTGTAGGTCGTGGCCTACTTGGACGTGTACTAAATACACTAGGCGAACCTATTGACGGTAAAGGCGCGGTTGACAACGATGGCTTCTCGCCAATCGAAGTGATTGCACCCGGCGTAATGGAACGTAAATCGGTAGATAAACCTGTGCAAACAGGGATTAAAGCGATTGACTCAATGATTCCAATCGGCCGTGGTCAACGTGAGTTGATTATTGGTGACCGTCAGATCGGTAAAACAGCTATCGCTGTTGATACCATCATTAACCAAAAAAGTTCTGGCATTAAGTGTGTGTATGTTGCTATTGGCCAAAAAGCTTCAACTATTTCGAACGTAGTTCGTAAGTTAGAAGAATATGGCGCAATGGAATACACCACGATTGTTGCAGCATCTGCTTCAGATTCAGCCGCACTACAATACCTAGCGCCTTATGCGGGTTGTACGATGGGTGAATACTACCGTGACCGCGGTGAAGATGCGTTAATCATCTATGATGATTTATCTAAGCAAGCTGTAGCTTACCGTCAAATTTCGTTGTTGCTACGTCGACCACCTGGTCGTGAAGCTTACCCTGGTGATGTTTTCTACCTTCACTCTCGTCTACTAGAGCGCGCGTCTCAAGTTAACGAAAAGTACGTAGAAGAGTTCACTAAAGGTGAAGTTAAAGGCCAATCAGGTTCATTAACGGCATTGCCGATTATTGAAACTCAAGCCGGTGACGTATCAGCGTTCGTACCTACCAACGTAATTTCGATTACCGATGGTCAAATCTTCCTAACAGGCCAGTTGTTTAACTCTGGTACTCGTCCGGCGGTTGACCCAGGTATTTCGGTATCGCGTGTTGGTGGTGCTGCGCAAACTAAGATTATTAAGAAACTGTCTGGTGGTATTCGTACCGCACTGGCGCAATACCGTGAATTAGCGGCCTTTGCTCAGTTTGCCTCTGACTTAGACGATGTAACCCGTAAGCAGTTAGACCACGGCCAAAAAGTAACAGAGTTAATGAAGCAGAAGCAATTCAGCCCATTATCAGTTGCTGAACAGGCCTTGGGTTTATACGCAGCGGAAAAAGGTTTCTTAGCGGACGTAGAAATTAACAAAATTGTTGATTTTGAAACCGCGTTGCTAGCTTACGCTAACAACGAGTATGCCGATCTATTGGCGTCTATAAACGAGAAAGGCGATTACAACGACGAGATTGATGCTTCGATTAAAGGCTTAATTGAAAGCTTTAAATCAACGCAATCTTGGTAATCAAACCTGACTAATAGGAGCGAATAGATATGGCCGGCGCTAAAGAAATTAAAGGTAAAATGGGTAGTGTTAAAAACACTCAAAAAATTACCAAAGCGATGGAGATGGTTGCAGCGAGTAAAATGCGTCGTTCTCAGGACAGCATGGAAAGCAGCCGCCCCTACGCAGTAGCTATGCGCAAAGTAATTGGTCATATCGCGCTTGGTAAACTCGAATATAAGCATCCGTATGCTATAGAAAGAGAAACCAAGCGTGTTGGTTATATCGTGGTATCTACTGACCGCGGGTTATGTGGCGGCTTGAACATTAATTTGTTCAAAAAAGTTGTTACAGACATGCAGCAGTGGAAAGAAAAAGGTGTAGACGCCGACTTAGCCGTTATTGGCGGAAAAGCGACAGCCTTTTTTAATAGCCACGGTGGTAATGTGGTAGCTCAAAATTCGGGTTTGGGTGATGACCCAACCGTTGAAGAGCTTATCGGTACCGTAAAAGTGATGCTTGAAGCCTACGATGAAGGCAAATTGGATCGCATTTATGTGGTGTATAACCATTTTGTTAACACCATGGTACAAGAACCAACAATGGACCAGTTATTGCCGCTGCCTAAAGCAGATGACCCAGAAATTGCGTCTCGCAGTTGGGATTATTTATACGAACCAAGTGCCGAAGAAATACTCGACGGTTTACTGGTTCGTTATATCGAATCTCAAGTTTATCAAGGTGTGGTAGAAAACCTAGCTTGTGAACAAGCTGCACGAATGGTTGCAATGAAAGCGGCAACCGACAATGCGGGTAATTTGATTGACGAACTTCAGTTGATATACAACAAAGAGCGTCAAGCAGCAATTACTCAAGAATTGAGCGAAATTTCTGCGGGAGCTGCAGCCGTTTAAGGCAAGGCATTAAGCAAAATATTTAGAGGAATCAACATGAGTAACGGTAACATCGTCCAAGTAATTGGCGCTGTTGTGGACGTTGAATTTCCACATGACAGTGTACCTAAGGTATACAATGCTCTAGAAGTTCAAGGCGAAGACTTAGTTCTTGAAGTTCAACAGCAAATCGGTGGTGGTGTAGTTCGTTGTATCTGTATGGGTGCATCGGAAGGCATACGTCGTGGTCTAGAAGTGGTTGATACTGGCGACGCGATTAAAGTACCAGTGGGTGAAGCCACCCTTGGTCGCATTATGAACGTACTAGGTCATAGTATTGATCACAAAGGTGATATTGCGACTGAAGATCGCTATAAAATTCACCGCCCTGCTCCTACCTATGAAGAGCAAGCCACCTCTAACGAATTGTTAGAAACAGGCGTAAAAGTTATCGACTTAATTTGTCCATTCGCTAAGGGTGGTAAAATTGGTCTGTTCGGTGGTGCCGGTGTAGGTAAAACCGTAAACATGATGGAGTTGATCAACAACATCGCTAAAGCACACTCAGGTTTATCTGTGTTTGCTGGTGTTGGTGAGCGTACTCGTGAAGGTAATGACTTCTACTACGAGATGGAAGAAGCTGGGGTACTTGATAAAGTAGCCATGGTTTATGGTCAGATGAACGAGCCACCAGGAAACCGTTTACGCGTAGCGTTAACCGGTTTGACTATGGCTGAGAAGTTCCGTGACGAAGGTAAAGACGTACTGTTGTTTATTGACAACATTTATCGTTACACCTTGGCCGGTACTGAAGTATCTGCACTATTAGGCCGTATGCCTTCAGCGGTAGGTTACCAGCCAACATTGGCTGAAGAAATGGGTGTTCTTCAAGAACGTATTACATCTACTAAGCTAGGCTCGATTACTTCGATTCAAGCGGTATATGTACCTGCGGATGACTTGACGGATCCATCTCCAGCAACCACCTTCGCTCACTTGGATGCAACGGTGACACTAAACCGTAGTATTGCGGCTATGGGTTTATACCCTGCGATTGACCCATTGGACTCAAACTCTCGTCAGTTAGATCCATTGATTGTTGGTCAAGAGCACTATGAAGTAGCTCGTGGCGTACAAGGTTTATTGCAACGCTATAAAGAATTGAAAGATATTATTGCGATTCTAGGTATGGATGAATTGTCTGAAGAAGACAAACAAACCGTAGCTCGTGCGCGTAAGATTGAGAAATTCTTAACTCAAGATTATCACGTAGCCGAAGTATTCACTGGTAACCCAGGTAAGCTTATTGCGCTTAAAGATACTATTCGTAGCTTTAAAGGTCTATTGGCTGGCGATTACGATGATATTCCAGAGCAAGCGTTCTTGTATGCAGGCGATATTGATGACGTGCTTGAGCGCGCCAAAAATATGTAAGTATCGCCAATAGGCGTAACAGGAGGCTACAATGGCAGCGATGACAGTTCACTTGGATGTGGTTAGCGCCGAAGAGAAAATATTCTCGGGTCGCGTTGAGCATTTACGAGTAACCGGTGAAGAGGGTGAGTTAGGGGTGTTACATGGTCACGCCCCTCTGCTAACCCCAATTAAGCCTGGTATGGTTCGCATGGTAAAACAGCACGGTCACGAAGAGGTGATTTACATCTCGGGTGGTTTCTTGGAAGTACAACCAGGAAATGTAACCGTACTGGCTGATACCGCGATTCGAGGCAACGAGCTCGATAAAGCCAAGGCCCAACAAGCTAAACAAGCTGCAGAGGAAAGCATTAGCAATCCGAGCAACGATGTTGATTTCGCGAAAGCTCAAGTTGAATTAGCCAAAGCGATGGCGCAACTTCAAGTTATCGAGATTCTCGGAAAAAACATCCGATAGGTTTAGTTTGAGAATAAAAAGGCGCTCCCAGAGCGCCTTTTTTGTCTTTAAAAAGTGATGGAGCTATCAACAAAAAGTAATACTAAAAACGCTACCATTCGTCTACTACATACAGTTAGTTAATTATGCTTAACTAGTGTAATGAGATAATTATTAAGTCGTTGAGCGTTGATTTAACGACACACAAAGCAAAGGGTGAATATGGCAACTATTGCGCCATTAAATCAGGCAAACAAAGCGCTACTATCAGAGCGTATTCAAGGCTTGGTTAAAGCTTTGTCTGCGGGTATCTACGAGCGTGAAGAAAGCTTTAAGTTATGTTTATTAGCGGCCTTAGCGGGCGAAAGCGTTTTTTTACTCGGCCCGCCTGGCATTGCCAAAAGTATGATTGCCAAACGCTTAGTGAAAGCCTTTGAAAGCCAAAGCTTTTTTGATTATTTAATGACCCGCTTCTCTACCCCAGAAGAAGTGTTTGGCCCGCTGTCTATTCAAGAACTAAAAGATAATGGTAAATACGTGCGCTTAACTGAAGGTTATTTGCCAACCGCGCATATCGTATTTCTTGATGAGATTTGGAAAGCTGGCCCCGCTATTCTAAATACGCTACTGACAGTGGTGAATGAACGCACTTTTCGAAATGGCAATGAGAACCTATCGGTACCGATGCGCCTGTTGATTTCGGCATCTAACGAATTGCCTGAAGAAGATAGCGGATTAGAAGCACTATACGACCGTATGTTACTGCGGGTATTTGTTAACCGTATTCAACATAAAGATAATTTTAGAGCCTTGCTGTTAGACAACCAAAGCTTACAAGATATTCCAGAACACCTAGTGATTAAAGATATCGAATACCAAACATGGCAAAGTCAAATTAGCCAAGTCAGCATGAGCGATAGTGTATTTGAGAAAATGTACCTAATAAAAGGTCTGATTGAACAAGGCTCACCCTTAGCTGATGTAGATGGCAATATTGCAGACTTATATGTGTCTGATAGGCGCTGGAAAAAATCGGTACACCTGCTGCAAACCAGTGCATTTTTTAATGGTCGCTCCGAGATAAACCCGCTAGATTTATTGTTACTGCAAGACTGCTTGTGGCATAACCTCGACGACCGACAGTTTGTGCAAACCTGTATTCGCGATTATGCAATTAATCATGCTTTCGACCAACTGAAATTGAAAGAGTTAGCTGAGGGTGCTGAGCGCCATTATGCGGCAACGGTTGACGATATTTGCCAACAGCTCAAGGTGCAATTTAGTCATGATTCGGGCTTGCGCAAAGATCAGTATAAATATGACTTTAAAGATGCCAAGCGAATGCCAAACAAATTTGGCGCTGAGTTACTTAAACTGGTGGTCTTGCAAAGTAATTTGTCGGTGAGTGAAAAAGACAAAGGCGAAACGCGCTGGGTTTATGTTAATGCCGATGAATTCATTAAGAAAATTAAGAGCGGCAGCTGCGATATGATGGGCTTAATCAACCAAGGCTCAGAGCTCTGTCGTTTACAGTTTGAAATAGATATTAACCACCAGTTGGTCATTAAAGATATTGCCAATCGTCCATTATTATTGGGCTTAGCCAAACAACAACACCTAGATGAAAATTTAGTGAGTGGATGGCAGAGGCAAATAGATGGTGTGCTTGCTACTATTAAACAGGCAGAGTTTGAACTTAAACGTTGCCGCGGTCAGTTCCATAGTGCGCTACCGCATAACTTTATCGCTAATCAACTCCCTGAAGCGATAGAAACCAGTTTAATGGAGGTTGAGTTAATGGTCACAGGAGTCAGTGGGTTACTGGATAAACAGGCTTACAGAATGCGAAATATCAACGAGTTTTTTGGCTAAATCATGTTAGATAGCCTGCAATTTGGGGTTATGTTGGCTGAATCTGGCATGCTAGAGGAAGCGGTGCGTGAAGTGATGATGCGCCCTCAGTTAATGATGATTGCCGAATCTAGCCCCGGCATTCAAACTTCCATGAAAAACCAAGTGAGCAAATGGAAAAGCCAAATTCGTTCACAGCTTGGTCAGGTGACTATCGAAGAAAAATTTGCCGAGGAAATAGCCTTATATCAACAATCCATTGAGTTAGATAGCGCAGCATTTGTTCAACAAGTTGATGATTTACTGATTCAGTTAAGTGTGTGTTCAGCCTTCTACCATAAAGCCAATGAATTAGCCGCTCACCCGCATCATCGCTATAGCCCAATGTTTCAGAGTTACTTTTGTAACCAGTGGTTTGAAAGTATCGCCCAAGAGCTAAATCAAGCTCAACTCAATGAATTGAAACAGCATAAACAAGCCTTGTTGGCCGATCTTTATCAGCGGGTAGATACCTTAAAGGCGATGCCTGAAATGACCGAATCTGGTGATTCGAGTAAGTTAGGCCGTTTATGGGATATGGCGGCGGCAAAGCTGAGCAAAAACGAAGTTAATCTCTTACAACAGTTTGCCGTTTTTTTAAAAGGACAAAAAGGCCTACAAAAAATAGCGGAACAGTTAGGCCGAATGGCTGACCAAGTCATTGACCCCAATAGTAGTAATACCCCGGTAGAAGAAACCCAACTGGTCGAAGAGCAACTTGAGCAAGTTACCGACGATATTGTTGGTATTCATGAAGGTGATGATCTCGCCAAATTATTACCCAACGAAACCATGTTTTTAGCCTACCCTGAGCTAGAAGTGATTTTCTATAAACACCTGGTCGATCATCAATTATTGAATTACCAGATGAAGGGGAAGCAACGTAAGTTACGTAAAGTAAAAACCTACAAAAAAGCCGCGGAACAAACCATGTTAGATAAAGGGCCGTTTATTCTTGCCATCGATAGCTCGGGTTCGATGGAGGGGTTTCCGGAAAAGTGTGCCAAAGCGATGGCTTATGGTTTGATGCAAATTGCTTTAGCTGAAGAGAGAGACTGTTATGTCATTATGTTCTCTACCGAGCTGATTACCTATGAACTCACCAAAAAAGATGGTTTACGTGAAGTACTCAATTTTCTTGCTTACAGTTTTCATGGTGGCACCGACATGCCATCAGCGCTGGAGAAAGCGATTGAGCAAATGTTAGATGATAAATATAAAAATGCAGACTTAGTGGTGTTGTCAGATTTTATTGCACCAGCGCCACCAGCGGCCTTATTGACCAAGATTGAACAACTTAAAGCACAAAAAAATCGCTTTCATGCCTTAAATTTGTCCAACTATGGAAATCCACAGTTAATGGAGATTTTTGACCATCTCTGGGATTACACCCGTTCACCCATCCAACGTCTGTTTAAACGTTAATTCCAAAGCAGTACCGTTTGGCTTACACTTGTTTGATATATCGAATGGGTGTGGCTAACTGGGAATATTTAGCCTTAAAAAAGGAAAAGAAATGAATTTTAGTGTCGTGATTTTAGCTGCCGGTAAAGGAACAAGGATGCGTTCAACTTTGCCTAAGGTGCTGCACAAATTAGCCGATAAGCCGATGGTGCAACATGTTATCGATACCGCTAAAAAGCTAAAACCAGAAGCGGTTCATTTAATTTATGGTCATGGTGGCGAGTTGATTCAACAGCAAATCCAAGATCCCAGCCTAAATTGGATAGAACAAGCAGAACAGCTAGGCACGGGGCACGCTATGCAACAAGCGGCACCTCATTTTGCGCCTGACCAAGCGGTAGTGATGTTATATGGTGATACGCCATTAATTAGTGAGCAGACTATTCAACGCTTAATTGAAGCGTTGCCAGAAGGGGGGATTGGTTTATTAACAGTCGATCAAGCTGACCCAACAGGTTATGGCCGAATTATTCGACAAAATGGCAGTGTTGCCGCCATTGTAGAACATAAAGATGCCAACGCTGAGCAACTGGCTATTACTGAAGTAAACACCGGCGTGTTGGTTGCCAATAGCAATGATTTTAACCGCTGGTTAGCTAACTTGAGTAACGATAATGCTCAGGGTGAATACTACGTTACCGACATTATCGAAATGGCGACTAACGAGGGAAATATAGTACAAGCGGTTCAACCTGACTCAATTTTTGAAGTACAAGGGGTTAACGACCGTGTACAACTGAATGGTTTAGAACGTGCTTACCAAAAAGCCCAAGCTGAAAGCCTTCTGCGCGAAGGGCTTAGCCTTGCTGATGCTAATCGCTTCGATTTACGTGGTGAACTAAGCATTGGTAGCGATTGTTTCATCGACATAAACGCTATCATCAAGGGTAAAGTTACCATTGGTAACAACGTAACCATTGAAGCCAATTGTATTTTGATTGATTGTGAAATTGGTGACAATGTAACCATTAAAGCCAATAGCATTATTGAGCAAGCCAGTTTAGCCGCTGATGCTTCTGCGGGTCCATTTGCCCGGCTACGCCCTGGCGCAAAGCTTGAGCAAGATGCCCATGTGGGCAACTTTGTAGAGATGAAAAAGTCTACATTAGGCAAAGGGTCTAAAGCGGGGCATTTAAGTTACCTAGGCGATACGACGGTAGGTGAATACGTTAATATTGGTGCTGGTACCATTACGTGTAACTATGATGGTGTGAATAAGTTTCAAACCATTATTGAAGATGGCGCATTTATTGGCAGCGATACACAGTTGGTTGCACCTGTTACAGTCGGTAAAAATGCTACCGTTGGTGCAGGTTCTACCATTACCAGTAATGTAGAAGCGGATACATTGGCTATTTCACGCACTAAACAACGTAGCCTAAGTGGTTGGCAGAGACCCGTTAAAAAATCTTAATGTGGTTGAAAGTTAAGCAAAAAGCGACCTTAGGTCGCTTTTTTTAGTTAAGCGCTTATTTTATCAAACCAAACAAAAGTTGAAGCTATAAACTAGCGCACATAATTCCTTATTTTTATTAGGTATAAATAAGCTTTTGCCTGTAGGGATAGATTATGAAAAACCAGTTTGAACATGCTTTGCCGAATAATGATGGATATTTTGGTGAGTATGGCGGCAGCTTTATTCCCCCTGAGTTGCAAACAGTAATGAACGAAATTACTCAGTCTTATCAAGAAATCCGCAAAGATCCTGAGTTTATCGCGGAGCTAACGCGTTTATACCAACAATACGTAGGCCGCCCTAGCCCGATTTTTCATGCCGAAAATCTTTCTAAAACCTATGGTTGTGACATTTACTTAAAACGTGAAGATTTAAACCATACCGGTGCTCACAAAATCAACCATTGTTTAGGCGAAGTACTGTTAGCTAAAAAAATGGGGAAAACTAAAGTTATCGCTGAAACAGGGGCTGGCCAACATGGGGTGGCACTGGCCACTGCTGCTGCCTTACTGGGTTTAGAGTGTGATATTCACATGGGTGAAGTCGATATTGCTAAAGAGCATCCTAACGTGGTTAGAATGCGCATACTAGGCGCCAAGGTTATCCCTGCAAGTCATGGTCGAAAAACTCTTAAAGAAGCTGTAGATAGCGCCTTTCAAGCGTATATGGCCGATCCTCATACTCAACTCTATGCCATTGGTTCTGTCGTTGGGCCACACCCGTTCCCAATGATGGTTAGAGATTTTCAGTCCATCATCGGTATTGAAGCGCGCGAGCAGTTTCAGCAGATGACCGGTAAATTGCCCGATAACCTAGTGGCGTGTGTTGGCGGTGGCTCAAATGCCATGGGCTTGTTTAGTGCCTTTTTAGAAGATGAAACTGTTGCAATGCATGGTTGTGAGCCAGCTGGCCGCAGTTTAGATGAAGTTGGTGAGCATGCGGCTACTTTAACTAAAGGTGAACCGGGTACCATGCATGGCTTCCACTCTTATATGTTAAAAGATGACCAAGGGGAGCCTCAGCAAGTTTACTCAGTAGCCAGTGGCTTAGATTATCCTTCGGTGGGGCCGCAACACGCCTATTTAAAAGATTTAGGGCGGGTGCAATATGGCGTGGTCAGCGATAAAGAAGCGATCGATGCGTTTTTTGAGTTATCACGCTTAGAAGGGATAATTCCAGCAATTGAATCTGCTCATGCTGTGGCACACGCCATTAACTTAGCCAAGCAAGGCATTAAAGGTTCTATGCTAATCAACCTATCGGGTCGAGGTGATAAAGATATCGACTTTGTGGTAGAAAACTATGGTGAGCAATACGGTATTGCCGATTTGCTATAGGAGGGAGGCCACAAGCTCAAGCTTGTGGCCCAGCCACTTAAAACTTATAAGCCACGTTAAGCATCGGGCCTTTATAATTGTATTTAAGGGTTGTGTCGCTCCAGTCTGCTTCTACTAGGTAATAGTTATAACCTAGCTCAACACTCCAGTTTGGATTGATACTATAAGAAACAGAGGCATTCAAATCGGCTAAATAGCCACTGGCTCCATCAATTTTTATATAGAAAAATTGAGTATGACCGCCAAAGATCCAATCTTCAGAGATATGGTAGTTTAACCATAAACCTACGTCTGGCAGCGGCGCAGTGGTTGATTCATCCACCACTTCTCCATCGGTATTGGCGCTATCACACGTAATGGTTCCGTTATTGTCTAAACAGCCGGCTATTTCTCCGCTAAAGCCCATCTCAATAAACATAATGTGTAAACCTAGCGAGCCACCTACTTCAAGCGCATCTGTTTTGTAAAAAGAATAACCGTAGCCTGCTCGTAGAATATCAATATCCATACGGGTATTTATTTTAGCGCCTACTACAATGCCTTTATCGGGATTATTAGGCAGTGTGTAGCCAAACGTGGATTTGGTTTCCGCCGCGCGATGTAAGCGTCGCCAGTCAGCATAAACAGCGTGGCGTTCATTGAATTTATAGCCGACCTCAAAGAACGGTAAGAACTGGTTTTCTTCAAGGTTTAAGGTGTCTTCAAAGTCTAAGTCGATATCTTGGTTATCGAAAGCCTTGGTTGAGATAGATGAATCAGTTTGCGCCCAAAAACCGCCTGCTTTTACCACCCATTCTCCAGCTATTGAAGAGGCACTAAATAGGCTGGTTAATATGGCGAGGCAAAGCCCTTGCTTGAATTTCATATACTGTCCTTGTTGCTGTTTGAAATAACGCTTGGCTATAGTTATTTCTCATTTGTCACCATCATTGTGAGCTAATTGTTAGTATAAGCGCTTAAACTTGATAGTAAAATATAAAGGCTAGCTAATTTTTAGTGGGCAGATGATTTTATCTAGCCAAAGCTAGAGTTGTGCGTGGTTAGCTGCTATTAGTTAAGCGTGTAAATCAACAAATAACAGTAAGGCTTATTGGAGGCGGTAATGCTAAAGGATGGTTTTGGACACTTAGGCACGATTAAACTGATTGTGTTGTTGTTCTGTTCATGTATTTTTTCGGCTTATGCGGTCGATTCTGGTGGTGACCAAGCGCAAATGTTGCTGGACAAATATCAGCGTCAGCAACAACGTATAGAGAGAATTCAAGCGAGTCAAAATCAAGTATCAAGCATCGAGCAGGCAGCCTTATCTTATCGTTTATTAGAAAGGCACCTTTCTGCGTTTGATACCATAGATCAACTATCTAAATACCTTATCGAACAAAAATCATTGGGCTTAGCTACTGATCAAACGGTGTTAGCTCAGCTTGAAGTGATTATAGAAAAAAATAATAAAGAGTTAGTTAAGGCGATTGATAAGAAACAATTGCTGTTTAACCAAGCCTATGCCAGTGAAGAAGCTGATAGCGTAGGAGCCTTTCAGCTGTATGCTGAGCATCTTGCTAGTTCTGATGTTATTTACTCTGCGATGGTGCAGCAAGTTAACAATCAACAAGCTTTGGGGTTTGATGTTGATACGGAGAAAGATTACCTAATCAACCACCTTTATAGCCGAGCTGAATCATTCTCTGGCATGGTAGGTTTAGTGGGGAAAAAGCGTGAAGAGTTAGCAAAGCTAATCAAAATCACCCCTGATGACCAAGCCCTTAAAGATCAACTCGCAGTTGTGACTGAGCGACTCGCCGTCGCGGGGCTTAGTTTTAAATTGACGGTAGATTTTTTGACTCAACTAGGTTTTGACTCGTCGTTCTATCAGCAAACCCTACTGAAATTGGGTGGCCAAATTACCACCGACGTCTTGGATGTCAACATACTGGGAGGCATTGCCAAACGTTGGGTTGAGCGTTTAACTGAATATTTTGTTGATCATGGTGGAGAGTGGATATTTAAGCTGATTTTGCTGGTGGGTATTTATTATCTGTTCCGCTCTTTATCGCGTTTAGTTCGTAAGTTGATGACCAAGAGTTTAGATTCATCGAAACTTAATTTATCTTCTTTAATGAAAGATATGATTATTTCTTCAGTGGCGCGAGTGGTTATTATCATAGGTATTTTGTTTGCCTTGGCTCAGGTGGGCATTTCTCTGGCGCCTATTTTGGCTGGTTTAGGTGTGGCTGGTTTCATTATCGGTTTTGCTTTGCAAGATACGTTAGGTAATTTTGCCGCAGGTATGATGATTCTTATCTATCGTCCTTATGATGTGGGAGACATGGTTGAAGTGGGTGGCGGTGTATTTGGTAAGGTGAAGAGCATGAACCTTGTTTCAACCACTATTTTAACCATCGATAATCAAACCTTGGTGATTCCCAATAGCAAAATTTGGGGGGATGTGATTAAAAATGTTACTGCTCAAAAATTGCGTCGTGTCGACCTAATATTTGGTATCGGCTATTCCGATGATATTGAGAAAACCGAGGCGGTACTAATGGAGCTGTTAGTGAATCACCCTCTTGTATTAAACAGTCCTGAGCCAGTGGTTAAACTGCATGTACTAAATGAATCATCGGTTGATTTTATTGTGCGCCCATGGGTAAAAACAGATGATTACTGGGATGTTTACTGGGATATCACGCGAGAAGTGAAAATGCGCTTTGATCGCGATGGTATATCGATTCCTTTCCCGCAGCGCGATGTTCACTTTTATCCGGCAACGGCAGAAGCAGCGCAAATAGAAAAATAAATTTTTGTAGTTATTGGCCGTTAATTGTCGAATATTCAAAAGGCTTATCGTTTTCGATAAGCCTTTTGCTTAACTAGCATTACAACAACGCGGTTTATAACTGGAAAATTTGGCCAAAGTCAGTAAAATAGCGCTTCATTTTTGAACAGAGCTTGTTGTAGTTACGTGAGTCGAGAACGTGCCTTAGAAAAAATTGCAAAGTGTTTAGAACTGGGTAATTCCTCAAACGTTCATGAGGCTGCTCAGGCTATTCGCATGGCTCATCGTTTAATGCTGAAGCATGGTTTAGACCAAGCTGATATAGAGCTTATTCAGATGGGGAAAACATCAACTCAAACTCTGTTACCAGCCAGTGTAAGCGAAAACATATTACGCATTATTAGAGGCATTAACTCTAAGTTTGGCGTAGAAGCTGTGCTGGTTAACCACAAAGGCTTAAAGCGCGCTGAATTCGTCGGTTTAGCGGAGCGGGCAGTATTTGCCGCTTTTGCATTTGATATTGTTTACCGAGAAATGAATCAACAGGTTGGGTCGTTCCGCAATAGTTTTGCGGGTTCGGGGACCGACAGTGTCACCCTCGCTCGACGTGTTTCTTCTTACACCGCGGGTTGGTTAGAAGGGGCTCTAGAAAAACTGCCAGATTTAACTAAAGATGGCCGTAATGAGCATATGGATGATTATCTAGATGAGATGTTTGAAAAGCTAGATAGAGAAACGTTTAAAGCTAAAATTAAGGCTTCTATGGGTCAGTTAACACCAGATTTTCAAACTGGCATAAAAAAAGGTCGCAAGTTATCTGTTAACCGCCCGGTTGAAGGTACCCGTACGGCCGGCTTATTACGCCGTTAAAAAGCTACTACAACTAATTAATGATTCGATAACGGTATTTATGTAGCCTTTGATAGAGTCACTTACGGCACCAATTTGAATTAATAAGTGACTCTAATTGCTGTGTTTAACTTACCTTAAGTATCTTACTGGTATTGGTATGGCCGGTTTGGTCAAACACATCACCGTGAGTCAAAATCACCAAATCCCCTTTATTTAGGTAGCCCTGTTCTTTCAATAAATTGATCGCGCTATTGGATACCGAAATAATATCCTCGTTGGCCTCTTCAAAATAGATGGGGTACACCCCTCTATATAGTGCACAACGGCTTAATGTCGTGTGATGGCGAGACATAGAGAAAATAGGCAAGCCACTACTTAGGCGTGACATAAGCAGCGGGGTACTGCCCGACTCGGTTAAGGCGATAATCGCTTTCATGCCTTTCATGTGGTTAGCCGCAAACATGGTACTCATGGCTACCGTTTCTGAAATGCTCTCAAAGATATCGTTAATTCGGTATTTTGATACGTTAATGCTGCGTTGTTTTTCTGCGCCAACACATACCGATGCCATCGCTTGTACTGTTTCGATGGGATATTGGCCCGCTGCCGTTTCACCTGAAAGCATAACCGCATCGGTGCCATCTAATACCGCATTGGCAACATCCATGACTTCAGCGCGGGTAGGCATTGGCGCGCTAATCATCGATTCCATCATCTGAGTGGCAGTAATCACTGCGCGATTATATTTGCGGGTTAAGCGAATCAAGGTTTTCTGTACGCCAACCAGCTCGGCGTCACCAATTTCTACCCCTAAGTCACCACGCGCTACCATCACCGCATCTGAAGCTTTAATAATGTCGATCATCGCTTCTTCGGTGGCCACCGTTTCGGCGCGCTCTACTTTTGCTACCAGTTTCGTGGCAAGGCCAGCTTGTTGGGTAAGTCGACGCGCATAGTGCATGTCTTCACCGCTGTTAGGAAAAGACACTGCCAGGTAATCCACTTTTATTTGAGCTGCAGTCAGTATGTCGGCTTTGTCTTTAGCGGTTAAAGCGGCAGCTGAAAGCCCGCCACCTAATTTATTGATGCCTTTGTTGTTTGACAGTATTCCACCAATGGTTACCTCGGTGGTCACTTGGTTACCGTTTACGGCCACCACTTTTAGTTGAATACGACCATCATCAAGCAACAAAGTATCGCCAGGCTCTACGTCGTTCGGCAGGTGTTTGTAATCTAAACCAACCTGTTTTTCATCCCCTAAACCTTTACCAAGGTCACTGTCTAGCAAAAAGCTATCGCCCACATTGAGCTTCACTTTGCCGTCTTTAAAGGTAGAAACGCGAATTTTAGGCCCTTGAAGGTCACCGAGAATAGCAATATGCAGTTTATGCTTGGCAGCGAGTTCACGCACTTTAGCCGCACGAGCCAGATGATCTTCTGCAGAGCCATGAGAAAAGTTGAGACGCACCATATTTGCGCCGCTGAGTATTAATTGTTCCAGAACATCATCACGATCGGTGGCGGGGCCTAAGGTGGTAACTATTTTGGTGCGTCTTAGCATATTAATTGTCCTTAAAATGAAGTTAGTAATCTGTCAAATTCTTTACTTGCTGTTTTAATTATATGTAAATCAGCTTGTCTCTTGGTTTTTTTTTATCTCTCAAGTACATTGCCCCTTAGGGATTACATTTGCTGTGAGGTAGAAGATGAAACAAGCAATATTGGCAGAGATGAAAGTACTGCCAGAGATTGATCCGGAATATGAAGTGGCCCGCCGCATTGATTTCATCAAAGCGCGTCTACAACAAGCCGGTTTAAAAACGTTAGTATTGGGAATTAGTGGTGGCGTTGACTCTACCACTACTGGGCGTTTAGCTCAGTTAGCGGTAGAACAGCTAAATGAACAAACTAACAGCCAAGACTATCGCTTTATTGCCATGCGTCTACCTTATGGCGAGCAAAAAGATGAAGCTGATGCGCAGCTCGCACTTGGATTTATTAAACCATCTTATATTGTTACCACCAATATTAAGGATGGTACAGAAGGATTGCATCAAAGTGCTAGCTCAAGCTTGCAAGCTGCAGGCTTAGCCATACCAGAGCAAGCTGCGGTAGATTTTGCTAAGGGTAATGTTAAAGCAAGAATGAGAATGATTGCTCAATACGAAATTGCAGGCCTCACTGGCGCTTTAGTGATTGGTACAGATCACTCGGCAGAGAACTTAACCGGCTTTTACACTAAGCATGGCGACGGCGCTTGTGATTTAGCCCCCATTTTTGGCTTGAACAAACGTCAGGTTCGTCAAGTGGCTGGCTATTTAGGGGCGCCTGAACCCCTAATTGGCAAAGCGCCAACGGCAGACTTAGAGGAAGATCGCCCACAACTACCCGATGAGGTCGCTTTAGGTGTAACTTACGACCAAATAGATGACTTTCTCGAAGGTAAAACGGTTGATAGCGCCGTTGAGCAAAAACTGATAGCGATCTATCAGCGTACTCAACACAAGCGTCAGGCTATTCCCACTATCTACGATTGAGGCTAATCGGTTTATCTATGCCGAACTGATTAGGGTTCGGCTTTGTTTGATCTGCATCCTATATTGTTATTGATACATGTTGTCTAATTGCAGCCGAATTTTTTGAGGAATCGACATTGGGCAACACCATCATTTTTAGTCTCGATCTATTTGGTACTGCGGTTTTTGCTATCTCAGGTGTATTGATAGCTAGCCGCAGAAAAATGGATTTGTTTGGCGCTTTAGTCCTGGCCTGCGTTACTGCAATTGGGGGGGGCACTATCCGAGATATGGCGCTAGGAGTTAGCCCGGTCTTTTGGGTCGAGAATGGTTGGTATCTATGGGTAATATTGATAGCAAGCTTAAGCGCAGTATTGTTGTTGAATAATTTTCCTACGCCGCCTCGTTGGTTATTGCCCGTCGCTGATGCGGTTGGTATGGCAGTGTTTATGGCGATAGGTGCTGATAAAGCGTTGCAAGCGGGGGCGCCAATGATTGTCGCCGTTACGATGGGGGTAATTACCGCCTGCGGAGGTGGGATGATCCGCGACGTGCTGGCCAATCAGGTTCCTTTAGTATTGCAACGAGAAGTTTATGCGACGGCGTGCATTGTCGGTGGCTTGGTGTGGGTTGCAGCCATTCATCTTGGTTTTTCTACTACGGTAGTTACCGCTAGTTGCATCATCACCGCGCTAACTATTCGTTTGGTGGCTATTCGCTATCACTTATCTTTGCCCAAATTGTCTAAAAATCGTTAATAAACCACTAACTCTGCAAGCCGTGTGCGAGATCTCTTACATGAGTGTGCGCGATAGACGTAGTATGAACACAAAATTTTTATTAATAATTATATTATTCAATGGTTTACGAATTCATTAATATTTTTTTCAAAATAAATGAAACTTTTTTTGAAATGCTGCTTTCTCTAAAATTTAAAATACGTATAGTTAGTTCTGCACGGAGGCACTGACGTTTATCAGGAAGATATACGTAGCAGGAGCTAAAAAGGACAGCTACAGGATGTAGCAAAAGGACACCTCCTAGGAAGGAGACGTGCAACTGGTATGGATAACCGGTTATGCCATAGAAGGCTAAAGGACAGCTCAAAGGATTTGAGAAAAGGATAACTACAGGAAGTAGTAACACAGTCAAAAAGGATTGCAGGGAGCAACTACCCGTTCACGGACTTGAGCGATATGACTACTAGGGGCGACACGTAAGTGTCGCCCCGACCTTTTTCTAGACCCAGCCATGTGCTGGGTTTTTTATTGTTTAAATGTCACCGATTGTTTTAAGTGATGCTGATGCTGATGCTGAAACTGAATACGTCCTATTTAGATTTTTATCCTTTATAAGTGACTATCAGTAGACTAATTATTGATTGTAGTGGGGTAAGCCTAGAAGGTTATTTGGCGATCAACCTGAAGTAGTGTGAGAGATCGGCCATCTAAATATGCCGATAAGTCTCTTTGTTTGTCAGGCTTGATCGTTTTTTATTATTACTATTCAGAGTGTTAACTGTGATTACCTCTTAAGTAATAGCGTTGGGCGGATATTTTTATTTTTGTCTTACTGGGCTTTTATTTGGATAAGCGTAAAGTACTAACCATCAGGACGAGACAAGAATTCAGGAAGAATTAGGCAGGACGCCAAGGTATTAGGATGCACCGCTCAGGAAGAGCAGGCTTATCAAGGTCGATGAGTTTAGGATGTCAGCATAGGATTGTTAGAAAGCAAAGTACCAACAGCTTCAGGATGAAGTAAAGGATACCTCCAGGATGGAGAGAGCAAGTGTTTAGGATGAACGCTTATGCCATAGATGGCTAAAGGATAGCCCAAAGGATTTGGGAAGAGGAAACACTACGGATAGGTGTGAAACAGTCTAAAAAGGATTGCAAGGAGCAACTAACGTTCATGGACCAGAGCGATAAGACTACTTTAAGGGCGACACTTCGGTGTCGCCCTTTTCTTTTTGGCGATTGGCCTTCCTGGCGCAAACGTACCTGTATTACGGTGTTTTATGCATACTTTTCGATGTCGGCAGTTATTTGGCTTGAATAACTAGGTTTATTTAGATTTTTATCTTGCTGGTGACTGGTTTACTACTGCTTTATTCGCCCAGCGTCTTGTGAGAGATCCGCCCTGATTGCGTGGGGCTATGTCAGCGAAAATCAAATTGAATTTAAATTTAATTGTTTAATTTCAATCGTTTATATTTAATCGCTGATCAGCGAAGAATAAAAAGTGAAATTATTTACTATTTGCTACTGGGATAGTAAAAGCAAAAGCGTAAAGTACTACCCATCAGGACGAGCCAAGGCTTAGGAAGAGTCAGGGCAAGATGCCACGGTATTTAGGATGCACCGCTCAGGAAGAGCAGGCTTATCAAGGTAGATGAGCTAGGAAATCAGCATAGGATTGCTTGAGAGCAGCATACCCAACAGCTTCAGGATGAAGTAAAGGACACCTCCAGGATGGAGAGAGCAAGTGTTTAGGATGAACGCTTATGCCAAAGAAGGCTAAAGGATAGCCCAAAGGATTTGGGAAGAGGAAACACTACGGATAGGTGTGAAACAGTCTAAAAAGGATTGCAAGGAGCAACTAACGTTCATGGACCAGAGCGATAAGACTACTTTAAGGGCGACACTTCGGTGTCGCCCTTTTCTTTTTGGCGATTGGCCTTCCTGGCGCAAACGTACCTGTATTACGGTGTTTTATGCATACTTTTCGATGTCGGCAGTTATTTGGCTTGAATAACTAGGTTTATTTAGATTTTTATCTTGCTGGTGACTGGTTTACTACTGCTTTATTCGCCCAGCGTCTTGTGAGAGATCCGCCCTGATTGCGTGGGGCTATGTCAGCGAAAATCAAATTGAATTTAAATTTAATTGTTTAATTTCAATCGTTTATATTTAATCGCTGATCAGCGAAGAATAAAAAGTGAAATTATTTACTATTTGCTACTGGGATAGTAAAAGCAAAAGCGTAAAGTACTACCCATCAGGACGAGCCAAGGCTTAGGAAGAGTCAGGGCAAGATGCCACGGTATTTAGGATGCACCGCTCAGGAAGAGCAGGCTTATCAAGGTAGATGAGCTAGGAAATCAGCATAGGATTGCTTGAGAGCAGCATACCCAACAGCTTCAGGATGAAGTAAAGGACACCTCCAGGATGGAGAGAGCAAGTGTTTAGGATGAACGCTTATGCCAAAGAAGGCTAAAGGATAGCCCAAAGGATTTGGGAAGAGGAAACACTACGGATAGGTGTGAAACAGTCTAAAAAGGATTGCAAGGAGCAACTAACGTTCATGGACCAGAGCGATAAGACTACTTTAAGGGCGACACTTCGGTGTCGCCCTTTTCTTTTTCTCGCCTAAAAAACAGCGATATCGCTGATTGAGCAATAGCCTCTATTTCAAGCCCTCGGTTGATCGATGAATTACAGATTTTAGCTATCTCTTGGTGTTTTTGTTGGTTAACTTTATTTTCCGTGAAGCTTTGTACTGTTGTTAAGTCTAATTCTTTTACTTTATATGCCCGAAGCGATGTGAGAGATCAGCCCGACTTCCATTGAGTAATATCACTTATTTTTTAGATAGGTTTAAATTTAATTGTTATTTTTCAGTTTGTTGAAGCTTTTGGTGTTTATGTAGGTATGAAAAACTGAATTTATTTACTATTTGCTACTGGGATAGCAAAAGCAAAAGCGTAAAGTACTACCCATCAGGACGAGCCAAGGCTTAGGAAGAGTCAGGGCAAGATGCCAAGGTATTTAGGATGCACCGCTCAGGAAGAGCAGGCTTATCAAGGTAGATGAGCTAGGAAATCAGCATAGGATTGCTTGAGAGCAGCATACCCAACAGCTTCAGGATGAAGTAAAGGACACCTCCAGGATGGAGAGAGCAAGTGTTTAGGATGAACGCTTATGCCAAAGAAGGCTAAAGGATAGCCCAAAGGATTTGGGAAGAGGAAACACTACGGATAGGTGTGAAACAGTCAAAAAGGATTGCAGGGAGCAATTAACGTTCATGGACCAGAGCGATATGACTACTAAAAAGGGCGATACTTCGGTATCGCCCTTTTTTAATGTTGGCTGCGCCACCAACGTTTTTGAGCCATAAGGTAAGAGAGTATGGCTAAGCTCGCTAAACCAGCAAGGGTATGAGCTGCGATGTTGGCTAAAAAGATAACTTTACTGTTTCCCCACAGTGCACCCAAGTAAATAGCAGGCAACATAAATCCAAATAACCTGACTAAGTTAATCGCCATTGCTAAGATTGGCTTAGCTAAGGCATTTAAGGTTTGCGCTAACAACAATGGTACGGCCATCATGCCATAACAAAATGGCACTAATTGCAGATAAAACTGACTCAGTTCGGCGACTTCGGCATCATGATTTAAACTATGGCTGATCACTGGGGCCAATAGATACATCAGCAATGCCAGTATTAACTGCCAAATTACCGCTAAACGGATCCCATGGTGCACGATTTGTTGGGCACGATCAGCTTGCCCTGCCCCGACGTTTTGGCCAACTAACATCGGGATCACCGAGTTTATTGCCATCACTCCAATTAATAGAAGGGCCTCCACCCGAGTGGCAAAACCGTAGGCGGCCACGGTAGCAGTACCAAAGCTTGCGAGAATAAGCAGAGTAATCGCTGTGGCTATCGGAGTTAGAAGCTGAGAAAACACGGCGGGTAGCGCAATAGACAACAGCTTCTGCCATGAGCTAATTAACAGACGAAGTGAACAAAGCTTGAACACTAACAGTTTAAGTCTAAATATCAGTAAATAAAGAGCCACTACAAAGGTTAAAGCCCAGGCAATGGCGGTTGCGAGTGCCGCCCCTTGAACCCCCATAGTGGGGATCGGGCCCCAACCAAAAATCAAAATAGGGTCTAGAATTCCGTTTACCAAGCCGGCAACTAACATCACCACGCTTGGTGTTTTACTATCACCACTGGCTCGTATTGCGCTATTGCCAACCATTGGCACCACCAGCAGCGGCACCGACAGATACCAAATTTGCATATACTGTTCGATATAAGGCATTACCGGTAATTCAGCACCTAAGTGGGTAAAAAGAGGATATATGCTGACATACCCTAACCCTGCTATAGCCATAACTAACAGTAAACTAAGTAATAAACCATGGCTGGTAAGCTGAGCGGCTTGTTGTTTTTGCTGAGCTCCCAGTAAACGGCCCACATGGGATGACAAGCCAATCCCCAAGCCCATAGCCACGCTAGTAATGGCAAAGGTAATAGGAAAAGTAAAAGATACGCCTGCTAATGCATCAGTGCCCAGCATGGCAACAAAAAACGTATCAACCAAGTTAAAGAAGATGATCGAAAATATCCCAACTAAACTGGGTAATGCTTTATTGATAATGAGTGGCGTGATGGGGGCATCAAGCAATTGTTGGCGTTGTTGTTCCATCAATAATACGCTGAGAAAACCTGCTAACAGTATACGTGGCTAGGCTGTTAAGCGAAAGAATCCTCCTTTAGAACGAAAAACTAGCACTTGTTGTTTAATTTTTAACCATTGTTGTTGTCTTTAAGAGCGGAAAACGGTAAATTGCGCCTTCCTAAATTGCGAGAGTAGTTATGTCTGAGTTTGACAGTATTCGCCCATATCAAGATTCTGAAGTAAAAAGCACAATAAAACGTCTAATTAATGACCCTGAATTTATTACTACTCTAATCAAGTTTCGCTACCCGCGCGCCAGTGGTGCTTTCTTAGCGTTAATGTCATTTGTATTGCGCCAAGTACTTAAGTTTAAAGTGAGAAACGTAGCCAAAGTCTACGACTTCCAAGTCATGGTAGAACGTTACATGACCCACATGGTGAAAACCACCACCTCACAATTAAGTTCTAGCGGTTTAGATAAACTCGATTTAACTAAACCCCATTTGTTTATTTCTAACCACCGTGATATCGCCTTAGACCCCGCTTTTGTTAACTATATTTTGCATAACAATGGCCAAGATACAGTGCAAATTGCCATTGGCGATAATTTGTTAACCAAACCGTGGGTGGCTGATTTAATGCGCCTAAATCGGAGTTTTATCGTAAAGCGTTCTGCAACGGCTAAACGTGAAAAACTGGCTAACCTCAAAGAGCTATCGGCCTATATTCAGCATACGCTAAACGTCACGGGTGACCATATTTGGATCGCTCAGCGTGAAGGTCGTGCTAAAGATGGATTAGACCTCACTAATTCAGCACTTATCTCTATGTTGGCCTTAAATAAACCAAAAGATCAAAGCTTTGCAGACTATCTTAATCAATTAAGCATTGTGCCAGTGTCTATTTCTTATGAGTTTGACCCTTGTGATGTCGCTAAGGCGAATGAACTGGTATCGCAAAACCAACACGGCGAGTATTTAAAACAAGAGCACGAAGATATCTACAGTATTTCTCGGGGTATTGTTGGCCAAAAAGGCCGTGTGCACGTTCATTTTGCTGAGGCGCTAAGCGGCGAGTTTGAAAACGCGAAGGGCGTCGCCGAAGCCTTAGACAAAGCGATCATTGGCAATTACCAATTAATGCCCACGAACTGGTTAGCATTAGGGGATGCTATTCCGGAAAGTATCTCAGCCACTGACCTGGCCGATGCTAAGCGCTACTTTGAAGCAAAGACTCGCGATATTAGTGCAGAGGTCCGATCTCAACTGTACGCAATGTATGCAAACCCAGTTAAGGCACGCCAGCAACTATCTGATTAATGGTTGTTTTGTAGTTTTATTTAAATTTGGCACTGTAGCTGCATACTCCTTAATAGGTATATAATTAAGGGGTATGTTATGTTTCGTACTAAAACCAGCCAAACTATTTCTAATGTATTAGCTGATCAAGATAAGCTTGAGCAGTTACTTTCACTGATGTTGCCCGACGAGTTAGCGCAGCTAGAACAGATGGGATCATCTAAAGGCCGAAGAAAGCGCTATGCTAGCGGCCGTTCGCATTCAATTTCGGCTAAATTATAATCATCTTTGGTTAATAAATTTGCTGTCTAATGGTCTTATACTGATAAACTATAATGAAAGAGCCAACTAATAGGCTCTAACATTTCAGTTTCCACATTAATAAGACAGCAAATAAAATATGGTAATTCAAACCCAAGCGGGCAGTTCCTTTCCTCTCGGCGCTACCTATCAAGGTACAGGCGTAAATTTCAGTATATTTTCTAAGAATGCTACAGCAGTTAAGCTGCTGTTATTTAAGGAAGTAAATTCGCGAAAACCGTTCGCAGAGATCCCTCTCAACTCTACCTTTAATCGTACCGATCACTACTGGCATATCTTTGTAGAAGATTTAGAGGTCGGCACCTTATACGGCTTTCAAGTAGAAGGCCCTTGGCAGCCTGAGCGAGGTTTACGTTTTGATCCGAGTAAAGTGTTGCTCGACCCTTATGCCAAAGTAACCCATTTTCCCGATAATTATTTGCGTCAAGTGGCTGCTCGCCATGGTCATGTTAATACCGATCAGTGTATAAAAGCTGCGGTAGTTGATTTGCGTGGCTTTGATTGGCAAGGTACTCGGCCTATTAAGCGTTCGCTGCAAGATACCGTAATTTATGAGTTGCATGTGGCTGGCTTTACTAAGCATCCCTCATCAGGAGTGGCTGAGCATAAACGCGGAACTTACGCCGGTGTTATCGAAAAAATCCCTTACCTTAAAGAATTAGGGATCACCGCTGTTGAGTTGATGCCGATACAACAATTTGATCTACAAGACGCTCCCTTAGGCAAAAATAACTACTGGGGTTACAGCCCGATTAGTTTTTTCTCACCTCATAATGCGTATAGCTCTGATAAAAGTGTTTGTGGGGTATTTAATGAATTTAGAACCATGGTGCGCGAGCTTCACAAAGCCGGCATTGAGGTGATTCTTGATGTGGTATTTAACCATACCGCAGAGGGAGGCCATGATGGTCCAACCCTCAGCTTAAAAGGCCTACAAAACGACACCTATTACATTCTAGAAAACGAAAAACGTTGGTACAGTAACTATTCGGGTTGTGGCAATACTTGTAATGCTAACCACTCGGTTATGCGCAGAATGATTCGTGATTCGCTGCGTTTCTGGGTGAACGAAATGCATGTAGATGGCTTCCGTTTTGATTTAGCATCAGTGTTGGCGCGTGATTCGCAAGGTCATGTCATGAAAGAGCCGCCATTGTTATGGTCGATAGACTCAGACCCTTCTTTAGCGGGCACAAAAATTATTGCCGAAGCATGGGACGCCGCAGGCCTCTATCAAGTCGGTGAGTTTGTGGGTGACCGTTGGAATGAGTGGAATGGTAAATTCCGCGATGATGTCAGATCATTTTTCCGTGGAGATACCGGCGTTACAGGTAAGTTTGGTTCTCGTTTATTGGGTAGCCCAGACATTTACTACAAAGAAAACCATTCGCCACAACGCTCGGTAAACTTGGTCACTGCGCATGATGGTTTCACTTTAAATGACTTGGTCAGTTATAACGACAAACACAATTTAGATAATGGTGAAAATAATCGCGATGGTGACAACCACAACATTAGTTATAACCATGGTGTAGAAGGGCCAACCCTTAACCCTAAGGTGAATGACCTACGCGAACAGCAAATGAAGAACTTCTTCACCACCTTGTTGCTGTCTTTAGGCACCCCAATGATTACCATGGGCGATGAAGTTAAACGTACTCAAAATGGTAATAACAATGCTTATTGTCAAGACAATGAAACCTCTTGGTTTGATTGGACCTTAGTAGACAAAAACCAAGATTTGCTGCGCTTTGTACGAGAGCTCATTAAACTACGTTTATACGATGATGTGTTAGAAGAGAAAATTCATTTATCGCTGTCTGATGTTATTCACGATGCCAATATTGAATGGCACGGGGTTAAACAAGGTCAACCTGATTGGTCTGAAGAGAGCCACTCTATTGCGGTCACCTTTTTAGACCCTTACTCAAAAGATCGCATGTACATGGTGTTTAACTCTTATTGGGAAGAACTAGAGTTTGAAGCACCGATGATTGAAGGGCATTGGTTTACCTTGGTAAATACTGCCGCTAAACCGCCAGCCGATGTCTATGATTTTAAAACGGCGCCGATGTTAGAGACCACCTCGGTAAAAGTGGCGGCACGTTCAGTGATGATTTTTGTGGCTAATCCACAAATTGAAAATAGGTTTGAACGTTCTATCACCTAATTAAGAGACATTATGTGAAGTGGCTGTGCACTGCATAGCCCAAGATGAAGGGGTAGCGTGGGGATAGATAAACACGCTACCTAACATCACTACCAATAATAAAATGCGTGAACCCAATGATATAACAGCCATTTGTATTTCCTCTTTGCCTCCGTCCTTGTCATAGTATTTAAAATGTAAGTTTCAGTTTATTTGAAGGCCACATCCAGTAAAAGTTTCAACTTTTTAACTATTTACGGATTTTTATTTGATAAAAGTGACCTTTGTTGGGTTTTTAGACTGTCTATGTGAAACCTTATCGTTCGTTAAAAGTCAATTTACCCCTTTTTTCTGTGGATAATAGCCTTGTATTAAGCGCAGGTTAATCATCTCTGGTTGTCTACCTAGATGACTTATCTAGCCTTTAATGACTAATAAACACTTAATGTCGCAAACGATTAGGATGACTTATGTTGAGCTTACAACAACGCGTAAAAACAATACGTAAACGAACGGCTGTGGTGCGCACAATGGCGGCCACCGTTGTTTGTTTACTATTTTTAAGCTTCACCATAGAGGCCCGAGAGATGGTGATAACGGCTAAGCAACCGCTTGTAGGGTCTAGCGCTAGCTTTACACTGTAGCGCCTAAAATAAACCTAACTGGGCCCCGGTGATTTGCTCAAAATCTAAGTTAATAAAGGGCAAAATGGCATCGGCAATCGGTTGTAATTGCTTGTCTAGGTAATGCTGGTAATCAAGCTGGCTGGTGGTATTGGTGATAGGCTCTGGCCCATTAATGGTCATTAGGTAAGCAATACTGCCTTTGTTTTGGTATTGCAGCGGTTTACCCAAAGCTTGATTATGTTGGTCGGCGAGGCGTGCAGCCCTAACTTGTGGCGGCACGTTTTTTACGTACTCATCAAGCTTACGGCGCAAACGCTTGCGGTAGATCAGTTGTTGGTCGTATTCACCCGCCAACAACTTAGCCACGGTATCTAAAACAAATTGGCGCGGGTCTTGGTCAGAGAACAGGCGGTCTAACAAGCCTGTTTGAAAAATCTTGGCCAACTCGCTCCAATCTGAGCGCACGGTTTCTAGGCCTTTAATGACCAATTGGTTTTGTGCGGTTAAACCTGCATAGCGTTTTTTGCTGCCGGTTTCTGAGCCGCGAATAGTGGGCATTAAAAAACGTGAAAAATGGGTTTCAAACTCAATTTCTAAATGGCTTTCTAGCTGCATCTCATTGGCTAGTTTTTGTTGCCAGAAAAGATTGATCCCCTCTGCGAGCTGCTGGCCTATTGCATTTACCTCATCATTACTAAGGCTCTGTTTTAGCCAGACAAAGGTAGAATCGGTATCGCCATAAATAACTTCATGGCCTTGTTCGGTGATCCAGTCGGCGGTTTGCTGCATCAACTGGTGGCCGCGCATGGTAATAGAACTCGCCAAGCGCGGGTCGTGAAAACGACAGCCGGTAGAGCCAAGTACCCCATAAAAGCTATTCATCAAAATCTTAATCGCCTGTGAGCGGGCTTTGTCCTTATTCGCCTTAGCTTGATCGCGCTGTAACCACAGCTGATTAATAATATCGGGTAAAAAATGTTTATCGCGACTAAATATACCGCCTCTAAAGCCCTCAATGGCATTGTCTGGCTTTGCCAAGCCTTCAATTAAGCCTAAGGGGTCAATTTTAAAAGTGCGAATGATAGAGGGATACAGGCTCTTAAAATCGAGTACCAGTACATTTTTATACAGCCCAGGTTTAGAACTCATTACAAAGCCGCCGGGGCTGTCGGCTACAAAGTCATGGGTAAGGTTAGGGGCGACATAACCGGCTCGGTGTAGCTTAGGCAAATATACATTGGTAAATGCGGCCACCGAACCGCCGCTTCTATCTAGCATTAAGCCAGTAAGCTGCGAGCGTAAGCACAAGTATTCTAGTATTTGGGTATGCTTAAAAATATCTAATACTAGCTTGCAGTCTTCTAAGTTGTAGGCCGCCAGCTGCGGTTTATTATGGGCGAAATTGTGATTAATTTCGGCCATGCGATCGTGTACTTCATCTACCAACTTACCGCGATTTAAAAGCTGTTGAGCCACATTTTCTAAGCTAAAACTATCAAAGTGGTAGGT
The DNA here is from genome assembly GCF_023238625.1 of Agarivorans sp. TSD2052. Classification (NCBI taxonomy): domain Bacteria; kingdom Pseudomonadati; phylum Pseudomonadota; class Gammaproteobacteria; order Alteromonadales; family Alteromonadaceae; genus Agarivorans; species Agarivorans sediminis. The sequence continues at coordinate 4,526,577 of NZ_CP096670.1, read as the reverse complement.
CGCTGATTTTAGTGAATCTATACCATCCACCACCACCCGCCCGGGGATGCTTATAAAGCCAATATGGGGATTATCGTGGCGCTCTCGCCAGCGCGCTGTTGCTTGCTCGCGGCCAATGGCCAGTTTTAGCCCATGTAAGGCGGCACGTTTAACCAACAATCTAAAATCAAAATTGATGACATTCCAACCAATTATGATGTCCGGGTCGAGGTTTTGAAACTCTACTTCTAATTGTTTTAATAGTGCGTACTCATTGGCTAGCCAAGTGATTGGCGTGTCGGCGGCTTGCTCTGGGCCGATCATCAATACCCGTTGGTAGTTGTCGCTATATAAACCAATTGAATATAGCTGACCTTTTTCACTGCACTCAATATCTAGCGATAATACCGACAGTTGGGGTGTATATTGCGCCGATTTAATTTTTGCCTGTTGCAAAGCGGGGTAACGAGGGTCATTACTCTGCTGGCCAGTAAACAGCATGCTGCCATAACAAAAGCGTTCAGTAAGAAAACGCTCATGCAGTTTTATGTCGTTTTCAAAACAGCTTAAGCCTGCCTGTTTTAGCTGCTGTGCGGCGTTAAAATGATCGTCTATGCTAGAAAAGTACAAGGCCGAGACGGGCTGGTGCTGAAAGGTTTTTAACTCAAGCGGCTGATGCTTAGATAGTTTTTTGCCTATAACCTCAAGCGCTTCGCTCAGTTCGCTGCTTAGTATAAAAAACACCGGTTGTTGGTCATTCACCTCTAAACGGATCGGACCTTGGTCGCTGGCCAGCCACAACTGAATACAAGCCTGACCTTGGCGATCATAGCTATTAGCGGTAAGTAAAAAACCTTGTCCTTGCCGTTGTTGGCGCGTCACTACTAGGCACTCTTTGGCTGCGATTTCTGCTTGGCAACTTAGCATAAACGCCAGCAACTTAGCCAGTGTAAGCGCTGCTGGCTTACTTTCTTTAGTCGGTTAATTGTGAATAGTGGTTTATGTTGTCAGCCTAATAGACAAGCCCTCATTTTGCTTGCACAGTAGTTAGATACATCGAGCTGGCTGGAGCCACCAATGACAACACAATTTGAACGGATGATCGCAGGCTTAAGCTTTAACCGCTGGGACCAAGACCTAGCCGTTCGGCGCCTCGCTACGCGGCAACTTACCCATCGTTTTAATCTCACTACGCCCGAGCAAGATTCACTGCGAGTAGAGTTGGTGCACGAGCTGTTTGTTGAAGTCGGTAAAAACATCGAGGTATGCCCACCACTCACGGTAGATTATGGCGATACGGTGTTTATTGGCGACGATGTATTCATTAATACTAACTTCACCTTGGTGAACTCGGGAAAAATTACTATTGGTGATCGGGTGATGATTGCGCCCAATGTCAGTTTGTTCTCGATTAACCACGCCTTAGACCCAGAGCTACGTAAAACTTACATTAATCAGCAAGGCGAGCGAGAGGTGATCGACTACCCGGCGCCTATCACCATTGGAGATGACGTATGGATCGGCGGTCATGCAGTGATATTAGCTGGCGTCACGGTGGGCAATGGCTCAGTGGTTGCTGCTGGTGCGGTAGTGACTAAAGATGTACCCGCAGGCGTATTGGTGGGAGGCAATCCGGCTAAGGTGATTCGCGAGATACAAGCGGGTGAAACGGTGCGGGAAGTGCGCGAGTAACTAAACAATCTGACTCTATAACCAATATTTTTTGTACTAAGTTTCAGTAGTTTATGTGGTGGGGATGTTACTTTAATACTCGCTAGTTATGTTCTTCCATGTGCAATCAAAACTGAAATGTGACCTGTTTGTTAACCTATCTACAATATATTGCCAAGAGATAGCTTGACCTATTTTTTAGGAAGTATAATATCGACAAACAAACTTTTTCAAAAACGTTGTTTACTTGTAAATGAAGAAAAAAGTCTATGGCATCGAAACGCCACCAATTCCCCGTGACGATGAATTTTCGAGGATGCCACCTGACCTTTGGTCTCAGGTTGACCCCAAAAAGTGCGGATTTGACTCCAAAGGTAACTATCTCTCATGGGACGAGTTCATCACCCGTCCACCACACTTCAAACAAAATAACCAATCAGCTTGGTACGTGCTGGGTATTCGTCGTAATCTTGAAGTATTTCCCGGCCTCGCGGTCGTCGATGAACAGAACGAGGCTGGGGTTATACAATACAGCCCGTCATCGTTGATGGGGAAGCTACACAAAATTGATCGTTTATCAACGCTCAAGCATTTGCAGCTAGGGGAAAGTAATCGTAATAATTTCTTGTCAGCTAGTTTGGTGATGGAGGAAGCTATCACTAGTGCTCAAATGGAAGGGGCGGCCACTACCCGGCCAGTGGCTAAAGAGATGCTATCAACAGGCAGGAAGCCGCGTGATTTTTCTGAGGAAATGATCTTAAACAATTACCAACTGATGAAGTTTGCCAATAATATGGTAAAAGAACCGTTATCGGTCGAGTTGATTCAAGAGTTCAACCGAGTGGCAACTCAGAATGTGTGCGAAAATGACCACACAGCTGGGATGATCAGAACCACACCTATTGCGGTGGTCGACGAAATGTACGGGGAAACAATTCATACCGCCCCTGAAGCAAAGACTGCTCTCGCTCTATTAATGGTCATGTGCAGCTTTGCCAATGCAGAGCATGAAGACGCCAGCTTCATTCATCCTATCGTTAAAGCTGTCATGCTACATTTTATGGTAGGCTATATTCACCCGTTTGCTGATGGTAATGGCCGGACAGCAAGAGCGTTGTTTTATTGGTATATGCTTAAGTCAGGCTATACTAACTTTCAGTATATTTCGATATCAACGCTACTAAAAGAATCCAAAAGTCGTTATGCCAGAGCTTTTGTTAAAACTGAAGTCGATAGGTTTGATGCGACACATTTTATTGACTTCAACTTAACTATTATTATTCGCTCGCTGGAACATTTCTCTACGTTTTTGCAAAACAAAATAGATGATATTCAAAAGACGCGACTTGATTTATATAAGTCGCCGTACTTCAACGAATTCAAGCTGCCGCATATTACTATCATTCAAAAGGCATTAGACGATCCCGGCCGCGAGTTTACAGTAGTAGCATGTCAGACAGAATTTAATGTCTCCGCTACAGCTGCACGAGCATATCTAGATAAACTAGCCAAACTCGAACTACTTCTTAAGCACCCACTTAAAGGTCGAATGATGGGGTATTTTGCTCCACGTGATTTACGAGAGCGATTAAAGCTAAAATAAAGCTATATCCGAAAAAGTCATGCTTAAGTACAACCCCTCTCTTTTTTTAATGGGGCAACTAGGTAATAAGTTCACGAATATAAGGAGGTGATGTTACATTTTAATTATTTCTTATTACTGTCTCGAAAAAAAGAGCTGGCCTAGGCCAGCTCTTTGCATTTTACGCGTTACTTAAAGCGGAGCTTTATTTCCAGGCTTTAAAGGCGTTAATCAAACCATTGGTTGAGCTATCGTGGCTATCTACTGATTCGCCGTCTTTTAGCTCTGGTAAAATTTGGTTAGCTAGCTGCTTACCTAATTCTACGCCCCATTGGTCGAAGCTGAAGATGTTCCAGATTACGCCTTGTACAAAGATTTTGTGCTCGTACATCGCTACCATGGCACCTAAAGAGTACGGGGTAATTTTCTTAACCAAAATAGAGTTGGTGGGTTTGTTACCAGTGAATACTTTAAACGGAGCAAGTTCAGCAATTTCTTCAGCTGATTTACCTGCTGCCACTAATTCTGCTTCTACAGTTTCGCGTGACTTACCAAAAGCCAAGGCTTCGGTTTGGGCGAAGAAGTTAGACATTAGCTTCGAGTGGTGATCAGACAGTGGGTTGTAGGTTTGCGCTGGTGCAATAAAGTCACAAGGAATCAATTTAGTACCTTGGTGAATCAATTGGTAGAACGCGTGTTGGCCGTTAGTACCCGGTTCACCCCAAATAATTGGGCCCGTTTGGTAATCAACAGGGTTGCCGTTGCGGTCTACACATTTACCGTTTGACTCCATGTCACCCTGCTGGAAGTAAGCAGCAAAGCGGTGCATGTATTGGTCGTAAGGTAAAATAGATACGCTTTCAGCGCCATAGAAGTTGTTGTACCAAATACCTAGCAAGGCCAAGATTACTGGCAAGTTTTGCTCAAGTTCGGTCTCTGCGAAGTGTTTGTCCATGGCGTGAGCGCCATCTAACAACTCAATAAAGTTGTCGTAACCAACAGTTAATGCAACTGAAAGACCAATCGCCGACCAAGAAGAGTAACGGCCGCCTACCCAATCCCAAAACTCAAACATGTTGTCGGTATCAATACCAAACTCTGCTACCGCTTTACCATTAGTAGAGAGTGCTGCGAAGTGCTTCGCTACATGGGCTTCGTCGCTAGCGGCTGCCAAGAACCAATCACGTGCGCTGTGTGCATTGGTCATGGTTTCTTGCGTCGTAAAGGTTTTAGAGGCTACCAAGAACAATGTGGTTTCTGGGTCTACTTGCTTGAGGGTTTCAGCAATGTGAGTGCCGTCTACGTTAGACACGAAGTGGGTCGTAATGTGCTCTAGTTTGTATGCACCTAGGGCTTCAGTAATCATTACTGGGCCAAGGTCTGAACCACCAATACCAATGTTTACAATGCTGCTAATCGCTTTACCGGTGTAGCCTTTCCACTCGCCTGAGTGAATTTTTTGGCAGAAACCTTTCATTTTCTCAAGGACTGCGTTTACACCTGGCATAACGTCTTCGCCATCTACCATCACTGGGGTATTGCTGCGGTTACGTAATGCAGTGTGCAATACGGCGCGGCCTTCAGTTTGGTTGATTTTCTCACCTGAATACATGGCTTTAATTGCACTGTCTAGCTTGGTTTCTTTGGCTAGATCTAACAATTTTTGCATCGTGTCTTCAGTGATGAAGTTTTTTGAGTAATCGAGCAAGATTTGCTCGTTAAACGACACAGAGAAACGATTGAAACGGTCTGAATCAGCGGCGAATAGCTCGCTAAGTTGAACGTTTTTCTGAGCTTCGAAGTGCGCCTGTAGGGCTTTCCAAGCTTGTGTATGTGTTGGGTTTATATTGTCCAGCATTGACCTTGTTCCTTAGATACTTTACCTAGTTGACCGATTTGCAAAATTATTGACCATTACTTGCGGGTAGCACTTTACCCTTTCTAGGAAAAAGGACGCAAGCAATCAGATCAATAATCTATTAAAGCTTGTGCCCTATTTTAGTTAAATTTGACCAATTTGTAGTCTAAATCTTCCTAAAGGGGTAATTTCTCCATAATTTAGCCATGGTTTTTTCTGTTCTAGCACTTGGTGTTGTTGCTACAATGCACACAAAATGTCCATTCTTCATCATCAAGGTATCGGTTTTTGCGCAATGTGCAGCAACAAGTAAACGCTGAAAACGTTGGTTATTTACTCAGTAATGGGCGTTTAATGGCCTTGGTGACTGCTGTAAATAGCGTGCTGTGGTGGTTATTGTTTAGCCCTGATACCGGTTCTTGGCTTGGCTTCGCTTGGCTCGCCTGCATGTTACTGGTATCGGCCAGTTTACCCTTGGTATTGCGTGTTCAAGCCGATGTGTCGCCGTCACTACTTTTTACCCGTCACTTTAGCCTATTCACCAGTAAAGGAGTGTTGTGGGCGGTGGGCATATTGTTGTTTATCCCTGAACTAACTAGCCAACAGCGTTTGCTAATGTTGCTAGGGGTGGCGGGCTTGTTTTCGTCGGTGTTGCTACCTTCTTTGCTTAGCATTAGAAGCTTTAATGGCTTTTGTCTGCCTATTTTTATGGCGCTAATTGCTGGCCTCGTAGGAGGAGAGCAAATCGAGTGGATAGCTTATGGCTTGCTGATATTATCTTGGCTTCAGCTAAACTTGGTGCTAAAACGCGCTAAGGGTTGGCTAAGTGAGAGCGCCACAAACGCGGCAATCAACCGTATAAAGGTCGCCGAGCTAACCAATAGCCAAGCGTTAATGCGTGAACAAAGCGAGCGTGATGCGCTAACCGGGTTGTATAACCGGGCAATATTTGAACAAACCTTGGCGCTGCATTGGCGTTTAAGTAGTCGCGCTAATACCTCCTTAAGTTTATTGTTAATCGATGTTGATTTCTTTAAGCCATATAACGATCATTATGGGCATGTTGCTGGAGACCAATGTCTGAGCAAAGTGGCCAGTTTATTTGAGCAAGCCTTACAACGGGAAGATGATATTGTGGCGCGCTATGGCGGTGAAGAATTTGTCATGGTTTTACCTAATACTGATACCAAAGGCGCATTGCAAGTTGCCGCTCGAATAAGAACACTATTAGCAGATGCTAAACTACGCCATGAGTATTCAACAGCCGCCAGCTACATTACTGTGAGTATTGGCGTATCTTGTTTGATCCCCGTGGCTCAACAAGACGCAAAAGAGATCGTAGACAAGGCTGATAAAGCCCTATATAGAGCCAAGCAGCTAGGCCGAAACCAAGCTGTAGTGGCCGCCCGTGGAGAAGTATAATGAGTATGCAGTTACATCGTATAGAAGAATTAATCGATTTACTCACCCCGGTATGGAACAAGCAACCGGAGCTTAATTTAGTAGAAATAATCACTCAAATCGCCGACCAAGCGGGTTTTAAGCAGCCGCTGAGTGAATTGACCGACGACGTTTTAATTTATCAATTAAAAATGTTGAGTATTGGCAAAGATGACATGATTCCGGGTATCGCTAAAGACTGCGAGGATGATTTCAAAACGGCTTTGCTTAAAGCTCGCGGTGTAAAAGTTTAGTTAGTTAACCAGCAATCACCTTTGGTGATTGCTGGTGTTGCTTGAGGCATTAGCCACTAACTGCCTCCCCTCAAAAGGATTGAGTGATGAGTGAACGTATTCCCGTTAAAGACGTGAGTCCAGCACCTAAAAAAAGAAGCCCTAAAAAGCGTGCTCCGGTTGATCGATATAACCCTAAAGAACAAATTTATGTCCGTGAGCAAAAAGGCTTGTTTCAACGTTTACGTAAATATATGGGGTGGGTGTTCATTGCCGCCTTTGTGATTGTACCGTTTATTCCCTACGGTGATCGCCAGGCCATTTTGCTAGACATGGCTGCTCGCCAATATCACTTTTTTGGTTTAACCCTGTGGCCGCAAGATTTATTGCTGCTGGCTTGGTTTTTCATCATTGCCGCATTTGCGCTGTTTTTTATTACCACCTTTCTGGGGCGGGTTTGGTGTGGTTATTTATGCCCACAAACCGTGTGGACCTTCATCTTTATTTGGTTTGAAGAGAAGATAGAAGGCAGTGCTAATAAGCGCAAAAAGCTCGATCAGTCGGCTTGGGATTTTAACAAAATATGGCGTAAAACCGCCAAACATACCGCTTGGATAGCGGTGTCGGTGTTTACCGCCCTGTCGTTTGCAGCCTACTTTGTGCCGGTAAAAGAACTATGGTGGGACTTCTTCACCCTAAATAGCAGTGGCGCAGTCAACTTCTCGATTATATTTTTCACCGTTGCCACCTACGCCAATGCTGGTTGGATGCGTACCATTGTGTGTACCCATATGTGTCCCTACGCGCGCTTTCAGTCTGCCATGTTTGATAAAGACACCTTTATCGTGGCCTATGATACTTCTCGGGGTGAGGCGCGTGGCCCACGTAAACGTAACGCTGATCATAAGGCCCAAGGTTTAGGTGACTGTGTAGATTGTGATTTGTGTGTTCAGGTATGCCCTGCCGGTATCGATATTCGTGAAGGCTTACAGTACGAGTGTATTAACTGTGGCGCTTGTATTGATGCTTGTGACCAAACCATGGAGCGAATGAATTACCCTAAAGGCTTAATTCGCTATACCACCGAGCACAATCTAGCTGGGCAAAAAACCGATATTTTGCGACCAAAACTGATTGGCTACGGCATTGTACTTACTATCATGCTGGTGGCGTTTGTGTTCACCTTATTGAATGTAAAACCGATGCAGTTAGATGTATTACGCGACCGTTCATCTTTGTATAACGAAACCTCGGAAGGTTTGGTAGAAAATACCTATACCTTGAAGGTGATTAACAAGTCTTCAGAAGCGCGTGAGTTTCACTTAAGTGTGCGCGGTTTAGAAGAAGTGGAATGGATCGGACAACAAACCGTAACGGTGAATGGGGGTGAGGTGTATAGCTTGCCGATGTCTTTAGCGGCAGACCCTTACTTGATGTCTGGTTCGATCACCGATATTGAATTTATCTTAGAAAGCGGTGATGACCAGTTTATTCAACATAGTCGCTTTATTAGTGGTGGTTAGTCTGCGATGAGTATGATCTTGCTTTGTTTAGCGCTACTGCTGGTGTTGCCTTATCTATTGGCGGCGGCCGGCTCGCTAATGAAGCGGCGTCAGCTGGGCGTGGTTAATAATCACGACCCTAGACAGCAAGCATTGCAATTAAACCAAACTGGGCGGCGTTTATATGCCGCCCAGCAAAATGCATGGGAAGCCTTAAGTTTATTTACTGCGGTCACTGCGATTAGTTACTTTTCGGGGCTTAAGCCTGAAATGGTGCACATCCCCGCGCTTGTTTTCTTGGCTACTCGGATTGCTCACCCGTTGTTATATGTGTTTGGTTTGGCTACGCTTCGCTCGCTGGTAACCGCTCTTGGGTGGTTAAGTTGTATTTACATTGTCTGCTTAGCATTTATTAGCTAGGCCTTTAGCATTACTGCTACACTGCGTTCATTACCTCTTGTAGCTGTATGATTATGAGCGCTTTCTTATTTACCGAATTGCACCCCGATTTAATCCTCGATGCCATTGAATCCCAAGGGATCTATCCCAGTAGTGGCTTGTTAGCCCTAAACTCTTACGAAAATCGGGTTTATCAGTTTAAAGCTGAAGACGAGTTGCGTTATGTGGTGAAATTTTATCGGCCAGAGCGCTGGAGCAAAGCGCAAATCATTGAAGAACATCAGTTCAGCTTATCGATGGCCGAAGTGGATGTGCCCATTGTGGCGCCGCTGGAGCGGGATGGGCAAACCCTTTTTGATTACAAAGGTTGGTGGTTCGCTATATTCCCAAGCGTAGGTGGCCGAGGATTTGAAGTCGACAATCTCGATCAGCTTGAGCGGGTTGGCCAATATCTAGGCCGGATGCACCAAAAAGTAGGCTCTCAGTTATTTGAGCACCGCTTATCGATTAATACCGAAGAAATGCTCGACCAGCCCTTAATCTTTCTTAAAGATTGGCTTCCAGAAGGTTTACAGCTGCCCTTTTTTACCATTGCCGAGCAAGTTGCAGACGCCGCAAGAGCCGCTTATAAGCCAAGCAAAATTATCCGCTTACATGGTGATTGTCACCCCAGTAATATTTTATGGCGCGACGGCCCAATGTTAGTCGATTTAGATGACGCGCGTAATGGCCCCGCGGTGCAAGACCTGTGGATGATGTTAGCGGGTGACGATAATGAACGACGCATTCAGCTAGAGGTATTGTTAGAAGGTTATGAGTCATTCTGTGAATTTGATAGCCGTGAACTAAGCTTGATTGAGCCTCTGCGAGCCATGCGCATGATTCACTATATGGGTTGGTTAGCTCGCCGTTGGCAAGATGCGGCTTTTCAGCGGGCATTTCCTTGGTTTAACTCGCAGCGTTACTGGGAAGACCAAATTTTAGCCCTAAAAGAGCAGCTTTCAGCTTTGCAGCAACCCACTCTATCGCTTATGCCGGGGTACTAAGATGAACCTAGAAATAGAACGTAAGTTTTTAGTCAATGATATGAGCTTTATAGCGCAAGCTGCTAGCCATAATCGGATTGTACAAGCCTATTTAAACAGTGATAAAAGCCGCACAGTGAGAGTGAGAATTAGCGGTGATATGGCTTTTTTAACCATCAAGGGCAAGAGTAACGACAGTGGCTTAAGCCGTTTTGAGTGGGAGCAAGCGATAGCCCAAACTGATGCTGAACAACTACTGACATTATGTGAGCCTGGACGTATCGATAAGGTACGTTATCTGGTGCCGGTGGGGAAGCATACCTATGAGGTGGATGTGTTCGCCGGTGATAACCAAGGCCTAGTTCTGGCCGAAGTGGAGTTACTTGATGAACAAGAGTTATTTGAAAAACCCAGTTGGTTAGGCGCTGAAGTCACCGGTAATCGTCAATACTACAATAGTATGTTAAGCAAAAACCCATTTATTAATTGGCCTTAAAGCACGGCTTTGTTCACATTAACTCAGCTCAGAGTTTAATTATGCTGGCATCTTCTGGCTGGCGATATAGGATTGATCTAAAAGGTGAATAATTTGTAATGAGGTTGTAAATGCCAAATATGCTTACTCCGGTTGATGCTTTAATGCATTGGCAAAAGCAACATCCCCAGCAAGTCTACTTACGTCAGCCTATCGATGATGTTTATCATGAGAAAACCTGGGCGATGGTGGCCCGTGAAGCAGGACAAATTGCTCAAGGGCTGCGTCAAGAGGGTTTAGAACCTGGCGACAAAGTCGCTATTTTGGCAAAAAATAGTGCCGAATGGTTTATTGCCGATCTCGCTATCATCATGGCGGGCTGTATCAGCATCCCAATTTACGCTACCGCCAGTGTTGATACCATTGCTTTTGTACTAAAACACAGTGAAGCCAAGTTGCTGTTTGTTGGTAAATTAGACGAATGGGGCAAGCAAGCTGCTGCTATTCCTATTGGTTTAAAAACCGTTGCTATGCCTTACCCAACGATGCCTTGCCATATTCAATGGCAAGACTGGTTAAACGACCTATCGGTGATAGATAAACATCACTTGTGGTCTGAGAACGACATCATGACCATCATCTACACCTCGGGCAGTACCGGTGACCCCAAAGGTGCAGAAATTAGTTTTGCCGCTTATCGCTATGCCAGTGAACAATTGATCGACGTATTAGGCGCTAGTGGCGATGACCGTGTGATGTCTTATCTGCCCTTAGCGCATATTACCGAGCGAGTTTACATTCAAGGTACCAGTATTTTTAATGGTCAGTTTAGCGTGTCGTTTGTTGAGTCTTTAGATACCTTTGCCGATAACTTGCGCAGTGTGCAACCTACCCTGTTTATTTCGGTTCCGCGGCTTTGGACACGCTTCCAACAAGGGGTATTTGAAAAGTTACCGCCTAAGAAGCTCAAATTATTGCTGGCGATCCCCTTTGTGTCGGGCCTGATTAAGCGCAAAATTCAAAAAGCCTTGGGCTTGAACAAGGCGCGCATACTCGGCTGTGGTAGTGCGCCAGTGGCGCCATCTTTATTGCGCTGGTATCAAACCATTGGCTTGAATATTTCAGAAGCCTGGGGAATGACCGAAAACCTCGCTTATGGCACCCTAAATGTGCCTTTTCGGAGTGACAAAATAGGCACCATTGGCCAACCTGGCCCGGGTGTAGAAGTAAAGGTCAGCGAACAGGGTGAAATTTTAGTGAAAGGCGCTGGCATGATGCAGGGCTATTACAAGCATGCTGAGCTGAGTGCTGAGTCTATCGTTGATGGTTGGCTGTATACCGGCGACAAAGGCACCATTGATGACGACGGTTATGTCAAAATTATTGGTCGAGTAAAAGAAAGTTTTAAAACCGCGAAAGGAAAATATGTTGCCCCCGTTCCTATTGAGCAGAGCCTTGCCGACAATTCGATGATCGAGCAAGTCTGTGTGGTGGGCAGTGCGCTGACACAACCTTGTGCCCTTGTTGTATTGGCCGCCGAGATGAAGCAACACCCGCAGGCACAAATTGAGGCCAGCTTAAACCGTACTTTAACCAAGGTTAATGAGCACCTTGAGAGCCATGCGAAATTATCCCACCTGATGGTGGTTGAAGAAGACTGGAACGTAGACAATGCGATGCTAACGCCCACCTTAAAAATACGGCGAAACCAAGTAGAACAATACTACACAGAGCTTATTCACCGCGAATCAGATGCAAAAATAATGTTTGAAATGGGCTCTTGGCAAACGTAAATTACTGTCAAGGCCACTGACAAAGATTGACCGAGTACAAGCTTATCTTTATGCTCGGTTTTTTATGTGTTCACTTAAGGAAATGTAGAGTGATGAAAAAGATACTAATTGGTTTGATGGCGATGTTAGCAATGCCAATGGTAATGGCTGCTGATTTTAAAGAAGGCAACCATTACGAAGTGATTAAGCAAACGGCGACCGCTAAACCAGAAGTAATAGAATTCTTTTCTTATTACTGCCCACACTGTTTTAAATTTGAACCAGTGGCAGAAGGTATTAAAAAATCACTACCTGCAGGCGTAGCGTTTAAAAAGAACCATGTTAGCTTTATTGGCGGAAAAATGGGCGAAGAAATGGTTCGCGCTTATGCAGTAGCAGAAATGCTAGAAGTAGAGCCGGCTATATCGGGTGCTATTTTTGATTCTATCCATAACAAACGCCAAAACTTCACTAGCCGTGATGATCTGCGCAAGATTTTTGTGGCAAACGGTGTGGATGGTAAGAAGTTTGATAGTGCCGCAAATAGCTTCGTGGTGAATGGCATGGTGTCGCAAATGGACAAAAATACCATCAATTATAAGATCCGTGGCGTTCCAGCCTTGATCGTTAATGGTAAATACCAAGTGAACACTGGCTCTGTGAAGTCTATTGAAGAACTAAACGAACTCGTTAATTACTTGGTTAACCTTAAAGGTTAAGCAAGTGGTGATTGACAAAAAGCAGCCCTTGTTGGCTGCTTTTTTGTTTCTTCTATAAGCCTAAATCTACTTGATATTGGCGCTCATAGGTTCTCAATATTCGGTTTATCTCTCCACTTTTTTGCAGTTGATTTAAACTCGATTGCAAATTGATTAAAGTGATGGCTTCGGTGCTTTTATTGCAGGCAATAGCGCGTAATGAGCTGTAAAACTGAAAGCCTTGAACCTGAATGCCTAAATCAAAATGCTGTTGAATATAAGCGGCTGATAATACATCGCTGGCCCAAGCATCAGTGCGCAAGCGGTTAAGCTTTTTAGCACTGTTTAAATTGGTTTTAGCTAAATCAACATTAATGCTAAAACTCTCTAGATACTCACCTATACCGCTTCCTAAATAACTGCCGATGGTTAAGCTGCTTAAGTTGCCAATACTCTTTAGTGGCACTGCCTGTTGGCTACGCTGGTATATGGCGTAGCGGCTAACAAATAGCGGGCTAATCCATGAAAACGAGCTTTCTCGGGTTTGGGTTCGCTCAATGGGAAATACACATTGGTTTGGCGATTCTTGCGCCCTTAAGTAGGCGCGTTTAAGCGGCAATAAGTTAACTTTGATGTCGAGTTTACTGTGTTGTTTAAGCTGCATCAGTATATCGATGGCGATGCCACTTAAGCCCTTATCACCATCAATAACATAGGGGGGGTCAACATAGGTATTAAAAACCAGCGGGGTGGCCCCCAAGCTCTGGCTAAGGACGAGTAATACGCCACAACAGCATTGAGTTAGGGTTGCCATTGTTTTATCAATTCCGAGTAGCTTAAGGTTTTCCCTTTTGGTTTTTCATTGTCTAGCTTAGGTTTAGGGGCGCCAGGATGGGCTAACCATAAGTTTTCATCTTGGGCTGTAATCAATTTAGGGCTACAGGCATGCTGAGTCTCATGGCCTATCTTTAGCAATGCTAAATCCATGCTTTGCGCTAACTCATGCATCACCAGTGGAACGGCTTCTCCTTGGTCGCTGGCTCGGCCAATAAATTGCCACCATAGCTTCGATAGCTCTGGGTAATTGGGCACGTTTAACCCGGTGGGGGTCCATTCATTGCGAGCCTTACTTTGATAAAATTCCACTAAGCCGCCTAACTCTTTCGCACGTTGAGTAAACGGTGTAGACATAATATCACTTTGGCGAATTGGGGTAAGTCCCACCATGGTTTTGCGCAAGGACACGGTTTTAGAAACATTAAATTGAGCGTATAGCCATGCCGCTTGTTGGCGTTTAACTGGGGTTGATTTCAATAAGGTCCAAGCGCCAACATCTTGATAACCAGATTTCATACCCGGTTGCCAATAAGCACCACGCGGAGAAGGTGCTACCCGCCAAAGAGGCAGGCCTTGTGCGTCGGTAATGGGCAAGTCGGGGTGGCTTAAATCAGCAGTAAAGGCGGTATACCAGAAAATTTGCTGAGCTATATGGCCTTTGGCTATCTCAGCCCCTGCCTCACTGAAATTCATTTTTTGCGCTTCGGGTGGGGCAAAACGTTTTAACCAATCGACATATTTTTGAACCGCATAAATGGCCGCCGGCGAGTCTAAGGCGCCACCACGCTTCATACTGGCTCCCGCTGGGCTACAGCCATTACTGCGAATGCCCCATTCATCGACTGGAAAGCCATTGGGTAGGCCTACATCGCCCATGCCAGCCATGGATAACCACGCATCAGAAATTCGCCAACCTAAAGAAGGGTCTTGTTTGCCATAATCCATATGCCCGTAGACTGTTTTACCATCGATTTGTTTGACATGTTCGGTAAAAAATTCGGCGATATCTTCATAGGCCGACCAGTTAATCGGTACTGCTAAAGCGTAACCATATAGCGCTTGAAACTGTGCTTGTAAGTCAGGCCGGTTAAACCAATCTTGGCGATACCAATATAAATTAGCAAACTGCTGGTCTGGTAGCTGCAACAGTTCACCGTAAGGGTCGGTCGTAAAGGCGATGCCGATGAAGTCATTCAGATCTAAACTGGGTAAGGTGACAGCTTGCCCTTGCTGGCGCATAAATTGGCTTAAGCTAAGGATTTTGTCCGAGCGAAAGTGGCCACCAATTAAATCACTGTCACTGACATAAATATCGTAAAAGTTTGTGCCTAAATCCATTTGGCTTTGCAGTTTTTTTACCACATCGTCTTCACTGCTTAACTCGTGGATCACTTTAATGCCGGTGAGTTGGTAAAATAGCGGGGCGATTACCGTGGCTTCGTACCAATGAGTATTAATGCGCTCAGAAATAGCGCGAATAGTCATACCTTGATAGGGTTGAGCGGCTTGTTTAAACCAACGCAGCTCCTCAATTTGTTGAGTTTGATTTAGGCTAGAGGGGCTGAACTCACTTAACCATGGGCTGAGATCGTCGGCATAGCTTGTCGCATGCAACAGCCACAAGCCAATCAATGCAATGCGCAAGTTCACCCCTGATGGTTAAGTATTACTCTTAAAAATAGCAGCTAAATAATCATCGGGGAATTGGATTGCTAAGAGATCTAGTTTTTTATTATGTTTTTTAGATAGTTGTCTTTGTTTTGCCAAGTACTATCTAACCACAGCTTAAAGTGCCGCTTAAACTGTTTATCTTGTAAATAGTCACCGCGCAGCTGCGGGCCTATAGAGATAGTATCTATTTTTATCACCACTTTGTTTAGCCTTCCTGATAGCAGCGCTTTAAACGGTGGCTCTTGTTGAGTGGTGCCTGGGTAGGCCAATGTCACATCGATTATTTGATCAAATTGCTCACCTAATGCTGACAAGGTGTAGGCAATACCCAAGGGTTTGGGTGGCAGTAGGTGTTGATAGTTAGAATGGCTAGTTTGTTGCTTTTCAGGGGTGAAACGGGTGCCTTCAACAAAATTGATCACCGTGGTGGGGCTGCTTTTAAATTTCTCGCAAGAGCGCTGAGTAGCTTCTAGGTCTTTACCTCTTTTCTCGGGGTTCTTGAGTAAATACTGGCGAGAGTAGCGGCGCATAAATGGCATGTCTAAAGCCCAACAAGCTAAACCAACAAAAGGTACATATAGTAATTGTTGTTTTAAGAAAAACTTAGGCATAGGGATGCGCGAGCCAAACAGCATACATAGCAAGACAATATCGGCCCAACTTTGATGATTGCAAATCATCAAGTACCAACTGTTTTTGTCTAACTGGCTGTTATCTTCAATGACAAATTCGGTATTGTTAACCAGCAGAAAAATAGCGCGATTAATTTCACTCCAGCACCACATCAATTGATTACATAACTTACCAATCAGCGGATAGGCCACCTTAGGCAGGATTAACTTAATCAAGCCACAAATGATAATGATGGAACCAATAAAGGCGGTGTTTAGAATCGCTAGGCTTGCAGACAGAATAACTAGCATTGGAGTAGGGCAAAAACGTAACATAGTGATCTACATGGCTCTATTGGTAGCAATTAACGGGTATTTATTGAGATTAAAATCAGCATAAATTATGGTTGCGCCCATTCTAGCATTTTTTTTCGCGGGCGAAACGCCGACCACTATATGCTGGTGTTGTAAATCTATTCGCCTAGCTTGGAGGCTCAATGAGTGACTTTGTATTACATCCACAATTAGAAAAAGACGGTATTTGGCTGGGTGATTTTGAGCTTAGTCGCGTGTTGTTGATTAATGACAGCCAATTTCCTTGGTTGGTACTAGTGCCAATGATTAATGATATTGGTGATATTTATCAATTAGATAGTTGCCAACAAGCGCAGTTTTGGCGAGAATCAAAACGGCTGAGTAAAGCCATTATGGATATTTATCAGGGTGATAAATTGAATTTGGCGGCATTGGGCAATATGGTGCCACAGCTGCATGTTCATCATGTGGTTAGGTTTCATAGTGACCCGTTATGGCCACAGCCAATCTGGGGTAAGCTTAGCGCCCAAGCTTACACTGACGAGCAACGGGCAGAACAAATCGCTGCTATCCAGCAAGCCCTTATGCCGTATTGGCAATCAATGGCAAATTAGTCGCAGCTAAGCGGCATTACAATAACAATAGGAAAAACAATGGACGGTTTTTGGCGTGGTTTATTTTTCATCATCGTAGTGATGCTGTTAGTACGATGTGATACCAATAGTTCTTTATACGATGCAGAAGAAAATGGCATCAGGGTAGAAGTACCGCGTTTTCTACAAACCCCAATATTGTGGGTAGATAAGCAAGTTGGCGAGCAGTTGTTATGGGGATTTAATCCACCTTGGGCCGATGACTACGTATTTCAGTTATATAAAGAGACAGAGGGAAATACTCCCCCTGCCGAGTAAGCTTAATTAAGCCAATTTAGGTTTAATCAAAACGCAGGTTTTTGAGGTGTATACTCAAGGCCTGTGCCACGCCACTTAGGTGGCTATGTACTTGTTGGTTTTGCAGTGCGGCGCCTGCATTGGCTTCGCTGCCATCTCGCAGAGTCAGTATGTTTTGATTAATCTCGTCGGTGGCTTGGCGTTGTTGGGCTGTCGCCACGGCACTTTGCTGGTTACGTTGCTCTAAACCACCCACCAGTTCCTCAATTTGCTCTATCTGTAAGATGTTGGCTTTAGCCTGCTCTGCTTGCTGGGTTATCCCCTTGGCAGTGCTCTCTAGGTCGCTTTCTACGGTTTCAGATACCTGTTGCAGCTGGGCAATGGTTTGCATGATTTCTTCGGTAGATTGTTGGGTACGTGATGCCAAGTTTCTCACTTCATCGGCCACCACGGCAAAACCTCGCCCTTGTTCACCCGCTCTTGCTGCTTCAATCGCTGCGTTTAAGGCCAGTAGATTGGTTTGCTGTGAAATGCCACTGATGACATCCACCACCGACCCTATATTTTGACTGCATTCGCGCAGCTCTTCTATGGCCGGCCTAGTTGAACTCATGTGTAACGACAGGTCATCTAATTGGTGCACGGTATTGCGTTGTACTTGTAAGTTTTTTTGGGCAATCTTTAAAGCGTGTATCGATACTTTTGCTGTTTCGGCACTGTTATTCGCCACCTCTTCTACAGAGCTATTCATTTCTGTCATCGATGAGGCAATTTGGTCTATCTCACTAAACTGACTTTGGGTATTGCTATGGGTAATTTGCGTGGCACTGGCCAGCTCGGTGTTGGCGTCTAGCAAACTGTCACTTGAGGCTTTCACGTCTTGCAGTAAGCCTTGATTTTGTTGGCGTAAACTCTCTAATTTCAATCCAATTTCAGAAAACTCGTTACCTCCATCCACCTTGATAGCTTGGCTATAATTGCCTTTGCCTAGACGATCTATGGCGATGCTTAGTTGATCCATTTGTTTGGCTAAATTACGGCTTACCAACCAGCTTAATACCCCAAACAAACCACAAGCGAGTAGCAAACGTAGTAAGGTGGATACATAGAGGCTGTTGAGCTCTTGGTCTATGCGATCGATGTATACACCAGTACCAATAATCCAGTTCCAATCATCGACTTTTTTCACATAAGAAAGCTTAGCGTGCATTACCTGAGTTTGCGGGTGCAAAAAGTGATATTGCACCGCACCCTCACCGCTTTTTCTTACGGTGTCGCGCATTGCTTGCCAGTGAGCCAAGCCATTGGCATCACGTACTTGGCTCATGTCGCGGCCAATGCTGTTAGGGCGAATTGGATGCATCAGTAGCTTGAGATCTAAGTCGTTTACCCAGAAATACTCATTGCCTTGATAACGCAATTGGGCAAGTGCTTCTAGCGCTAGCTGCTGGGCTTTTTCTTGTCCTAGTTGGTCTTGTTGCTGTTGGTAGTGGGCCACTAAGCTGGTGGCGATATCTAGGTTGGTATCCAGTTGTGTTTGGTAGCCTTGATAGAGAGTTTGTTTGATCTGTTGGGTATTGTTCCAAGCTTGCAAGCAAACAACAAATAACACGAGGGCCGCACTTAACAAGAATAGTTGGGGGATTCTAATTTTACTGAACATGATTTCACTTCTTTAATTTAGTGAAACTATGTTCAGATAAAATTGATATTTTGGGCTTAATTCAGATCAAGATAGCTGCCGCTTTAAACTAAAATTAAAGTAAAAGCTGTAATTTAAATCATTTACTCATCATCAATATGATCCCAAGCCTCTTTGCTCATTTGCATTTTCTCCCACCAGCTGTCATCGGCAATAATTTGGCCGTGCTCATCGATCTGTGGAATAGGCAAACCTTTGCGCTTACAGGCTTCGGCAAATATAGGGTGGCCGCCTTCAAATAAAATGCGGTTTTGTTCTTCAGGGCTCACTTTACATGGCGGTTGGTACATGCCAGCATTTTGTCGTTGGCGTTGTGCTTCATATAAAATCAGCGCACTGGCTACGGAAACGTTAAGCGATTGCACCATGCCTACCATGGGGATAATAATGTCTTGATCGGCTAAGGCTAAGGCGGTATCTGAAATACCATGTTTCTCTTGCCCCATTAAAATAGCGGTGGGTTTGGTGTAATCCACCTCGCGAAAATCGATGGCGCTATCGGATAGATTAGTGGCCAAGATTTGCATGCCGCTATTGCGTAAGCTGGCTACAGCATCTTCGATTTTTTCGTGATTATGCACTTTCACCCAGTTTTGGCTACCAGTGGCAGTGCCACGGCGCAACTCATCTTTGTAGTTTTCCCACACTGCATGTACGTGGTCTACGCCAACAGCATCACAGGTTCGAACGATCGCCGACAGATTGTGAGGTTTATGTACATTCTCCATACAAACGGTTAAATCTGTTTGGCGGGCGTCTAGCATTGCTCGAATACGTTGATGGCGTTCTGGTGTCATGTGGTTCTCGTAAATTAATTTCTTAGGCGAACTACCCGTAATACCTCTGGCATTACGCGGATTTTTCGCATGATATTGGCAAGATGAATACGGCTGTGTGTGGTGACCAATAAGTCTACGGTATATACCCGACCTTCTTTTTCTTCGGTAACAATATTCACTATGTTCGCGCCGGTAGAGGCCACAACATTGGTTAAACTCGCCAAAATACCTTGGTGGTTTACCATGTCGATCCGCATTTCTGTTTTGTATTCAGCTTCTTTATCGGCTTCTTTAGACCAATCAACATTGATGTAGCGATCGGGTTCTTTTTGATAACCGGAGATGTTTTTACAGGCTTCTAGGTGCACCACTAAGCCTTTGCCTTGACTAATATGCGCAACCACTGGGTCGCCAGGGATGGGGCGACAACAATTGGCGTAGGTTAGCAATAAACCATCAGCCCCTTGAATGGCGATGTTAGCGGAGCCTTCGGGTTGGTTAAGCTCATCGGCATTACCTAATAAGCGGCGTGCAACCACAATGCTCATGGCATTACCTAAGCCTACATCGGCCAGCAAGTCATCTAATGATTCGGCTTTAAGATCGTTGATTACCTGCTCGAGGTTTTCTTGGGCAATATCTTTTAGCTTCACGCTACCTAAGGCATGGTTAAGCAAACGACGGCCTAAGTTTACTGACTCTTCGCGACGTTGGTTTTTAAGCAATTGACGAATTTTTCCGCGGGCTTTGCCGGTGACCACAAAGTTTAACCAAGCGGCATTGGGTCTGGCGCCGGGCGCAGTAATCACTTCAATGGTTTGACCGTTACTTAGCGCTTTACTCAGCGGAAACGGGTGGCGATTAACTCGAGCACCTACGCAAGCGTGGCCAACGTCGGTGTGCACCGCATAGGCGAAATCAACGGGGGTTGCGCCTGCGGCTAATTCAATAATTTTACCTTCTGGGGTAAATACATAAATTTCATCGGGGAATAAATCGGTTTTAACGTTTTCGATGAATTCAAATGATGAGCCAGCACTTTGCTGTAGCTCTAATAAGCTTTGCATCCAACGTTGGGCACGAATTTGAGCGGTAGTGCCGTGGCTATCGTCTGTTTGTTTGTAAGACCAGTGTGCCGCGACACCTTTGTCAGCCATTTGATCCATGTGCTCAGTGCGGATCTGCACTTCCACAGGCACCCCATGAGGGCCTACCAATGAGGTATGCAAGCTTTGGTAGCCGTTAGCCTTAGGAATGGCTACATAGTCTTTAAAGCGGCCCGGACGGGGTTTATACAAGCTATGACTTAAGCCTAAGGCGCGATAACAAGTATCGAGCTTGTCTACAATGATACGAAAAGCGTAAATATCCATCACTTCATGGAATTGCAGCTCTTTGTTGACCATTTTTTTGTAGATGCTGTAGAGGTTTTTCTCGCGGCCGCTTACGTCAGCCACAATGCCCGCTTCTTCGATACGCCCTTGCAGCTCTTGATGAATACCGTTGATCAGCTCTTTACGATTACCGCGGGCATTTTTCACCGATTCTTTTAGTACCCGGTGGCGCATGGGATACAGCGCTTCAAACCCTAGCTCTTCTAGCTCATTTTTGATGCTATGAATGCCCAAACGGTTTGCGATAGGGGCATAAATTTCTAAGGTTTCGCGGGCAATACGGCGGCGTTTATCGGGGCGTAATGAGCCAAGGGTACGCATGTTATGCGTACGGTCGGCTAGCTTAATCAAGATAACGCGAATGTCTTGCACCATCGCCATCATCATTTTGCGAAAGTTTTCTACTTGCGCTTCTTTTTTATCACGAAATTTAATTTTATCGAGCTTACTGACACCCTCAACTAAATCAGCAATCTCAGTACCAAATTGCTCAGCTAATTGTTCGTAGGTGACCGGAGTATCTTCGATGGTATCGTGCAGTATTGCCGCCGCTAGCGTTTGATGGTCGAGTTTTGTTGCCGCTAAAATACTGGCTACCGCTAAGGGATGGGTAATATAGGGCTCACCGCTAGAGCGGAACTGACCTTCATGGGCTTCTTTACCCAATATATAGGCATCACGTAATAGGTTTACGTGTTCTTCACTTAAGTAACTAGAGGCTAGCTCTCGTAGGCTTTCGAATAGGTACAAGCATTACCTCATCAGCGGAGGAAACAGAAATAGAGTAGATTGGATTATGGAAGTTTTACCGTGCAGAGTAAACCCAGCACGGTAATTTTATAGACGGGAGCGAATTAAATGCGTTTATCAGCGATAGCGGCAACTGCAGCCAATTCGGCGGCTTCACGTTCCTGACGTTCTTGACGGTCTTGAGCATCCATGGTTTCGGTGGTGATCAAACCTTCTTCAATTTCACGCAAAGCGATAACGGTTGGTTTGTCGTTATCTACTTCAACTAGAGGCTCTTTGCCTTCTACTGCGATCTGACGCGCGCGACGTGCGGCGATAAGGACAAGGTCAAAGCGGTTGCCGACCTGTTCTACTGCATCTTCTACTGTTACTCGTGCCATGCACAGCTCCGTTGACTAAAAATGACGCAAGATCCTAGCCGATCTAATGACAATTAGCTAGAACTTAACGCGATTATTTCGATAAAAGATCGCCAAGCAAGGCTTTGTGTTTAGCCGCTTGCTGACGGGTTTGTAATCGTTGCCCTGTGATTATCGCGGTGAGTTCGCTTAGCGCTTCATCAAAGTTACCATTTATTATCAGGTAATCGTACTCATTATAGTGAGACATCTCGCTTTCTGCTTCATTCATACGTTTTTCGATAACATCAGGGCTATCTTGACCACGCATGTGTAAGCGATTCTCTAATTCTTCGCGACTCGGCGGCAAAATAAATACCGATACAGCCTCTGGCATCATGGCTTTCACCTGACGTGCGCCTTGCCAATCAATATCTAAAAATACATCAATACCGTCGGCTAAGGTTTTCTCGATGGTGTAGCGCGAGGTGCCATAAAAGTTGCCAAATACTTCGGCATATTCAAAAAAGGCTTGCTCAGCGATCAGGCGTTTAAACTCATCATGGCTAACAAAATGATAATGGTTACCGTCAATCTCACCTGGACGAGCTGGGCGAGTGGTATGTGAAACAGACACTTGGGCTGGGTAGGCGCGATGGCGTGATAGATAAGCATTGATCATGCTTGATTTGCCCGCGCCGCTGGGCGCCGAGACGATATATAAAGTGCCTGTAATTGCCATGTTGAATTCTTAGCAGATGTATAAAGGCGCCCAAGGTTACCATTTTATGGTTTTTTTTAAAGCGTCACAGTTAGGAAAATTGGCACAGCGCCAATCTGGGGCGTCAGTTTTTACTATGCTTAAGCTTGGGGTCACAATAATTACTGGCGAAACTGTTTAGGGTTGCTATGGTTAAGTTATTGTATTAATAGGTTTTTGATTATTTTTGGCGCCGCCGTGCAGGGCGCTTATCAACATTAAAGGTGAGTTCGTTTATGGCTGGGAAAATTGATAAGAAATCTTATGAAAAGCGCTTAGCAGAATTACAAACTGAGCTGGTGAAATTGCAACGTTGGGTGGTGGCCAAAGAATTGAAAGTTGTGGTTATTTTTGAAGGCCGCGATGCCGCCGGCAAAGGCGGTGTGATAAAACGCATTGCAGAAAAGCTTAACCCTAGGGTTTGCCGCATCGCGGCCTTACCCGCCCCTAACGAACGTGAGAAAACCCAATGGTATTTTCAGCGCTATGTTACCCACCTTCCAGCCGCAGGTGAGATAGTGCTATTTGACCGCTCTTGGTATAACCGAGCAGGAGTCGAAAAAGTAATGGGCTTTTGTAGCGAAGAACAGCACCAAGATTTTCTTCGCGCTTGTCCCGAGTTTGAACGCATGCTGATCCGCTCTGGCATTATTTTGATTAAATACTGGTTTTCAGTGTCCGATGAAGAACAAGAGAAGCGCTTTTTAGAGCGGATAAATAACCCGATTAAACGCTGGAAGTTCAGCCCTATGGACTTAGAGTCGCGTTCGCGTTGGGTGGAGTATTCACAAGCTAAAGATGAAATGTTCGCTTATACCGATACCAAGCACTCGCCTTGGTGGGTGGTGAACTCTGATGACAAAAAGTGTGCGCGCTTAAACTGCATTAGCCATTTTTTAACGCAAATAGACTATCAAGATTTAGCCCATCCTGAGATCACCTTACCGCCGATCCATAAAAAAGATTATGTAAGGGTACCGATGCACGAACAAAGCTTTGTGCCAGAGCTGTATTAAATCACGCTGATTAGCGCGGCCAAGTATATAATGGCCGCTCTTATATACAGACAATACTAAGCGGTGGACAAAGGTGGATACTTGGCAAAGCTTGTTAGCAGATGAGCAGCAACAAGATTATTTTAAGCAATTAAACGCAACGGTTGCGCAGCAGCGACAAGCCGGTAAATCGATTTACCCGCCCACTCAGCAAGTATTTGCCGCCTTTGACGTCACCCCCGTTGACCAATTAAAGGTGGTGATATTGGGGCAGGATCCTTACCACGGAGAGGGGCAAGCTCACGGCTTGAGTTTTAGTGTGCCTGAAGGGGTAAAAATTCCGCCCTCGCTCCGTAATATATACAAAGAGTTAGCCAGCGATGTGGCCGGTTTTACTGTCCCTCAGCATGGCAATTTGAGCGCCTGGGCAGAGCAAGGGGTATTGCTGCTTAATACCGTATTAACGGTTGAGCACGCTAAGGCGCATTCTCACGCTAAATATGGCTGGGAGCAATATACTGACGCGGTCATAAAACAAATTAACCAGCACTGCCAAGGTATTGTTTTTTTACTGTGGGGGGCGCATGCCCAAAAGAAAGGCTTAGTGATAGATGCCAACAAACATCATATATTAGGTGCTGCGCATCCCTCGCCGTTATCGGCCCATCGCGGCTTTTTTGGCTGTGGTCACTTTTCACAAACCAACCAATTGCTCACTCAGCAAGGTAAGAAAGCAATCAACTGGCAGGTGTAACTAACCGGCTAACTTAGAACGGTTTCGGCCACTGTCTTTCGCTTGGTAGAGGGCGTGGTCGGCTCGATTAAAGGCAGTATTAAAGGCTTCTTCTTTGTCTATTTTGGTTAGGCCAACGCTCATGCTTAATTTAATGTGTTGTTGTTTGCCCTTACTCGACAGTAAAAAATCTTGTTGATAAATTAACTCGCGTAAACGCTCGGCAAAGCTAAAAGCATCCACTTCATGTTGGTGTTGTGATAGCAATATAAATTCTTCGCCTCCCCAGCGAGCAAACAAGTCTTGGCCGCGAATGGCCGAGCTAAGTTGTCGGGCAAAAAAGCGTAATACTTCGTCGCCGTTGTTGTGGCCATAGCTATCGTTAATCAATTTAAAATGGTCAATATCGAAGACAAATAAGTAGTGATTGTCTTCGGTGAGAGGTTTTTCTTCTAGCTTATCGAGTAAGCCGCGACGATTAAATACACCGGTTAGTTGGTCAATTGTGGCGGTGACTTTAAGTTCATCTACATCGTGTTCTAAGGTGCGAATAGATTGGGTTAAGCGTCTTTTTTGTTGGTAGATATAGCGAGCTAACACTGCCATAAAATAGCACGACCATACCGCAATGATGCTGCCATACAGTGTTTGTTTACTGACCCACTGCCCCTCGGCTTCAATCTTATTTAAGGTTATTTTATACAGCGCATCACTGGCGTTAGAGGGGATATCAAAGGAGATCTCTTTAATGTTTGAAAAATCTAACCTGAAGTCTTCTCGCGACTGATAGAACTTATCTAACCACCAAGCAGGAATGGAAAATTGATTTAGCTGGGCGCTGGCGGCTTGGCCTAACTCTTGATCTTTAAAGTAAGTAAACATGAATTTGGCATTGGATAAGTTTTTGCCGCTGGTGGAGTCAGAGCCGCGCATAAAAAAACGTAATTCATCATTAGGGCCTTGGTATTCAATATCTACATTAATTTGATAATAGTCACTCAGGTCGATATTGCGCAGGTGGGTATAGGGGTCGCCCGGTTGGTCGTTGGCCAAAGAGTGGTATTTGATGCTAACGCCGCAATACCTTACTGGCGCGGAACTTTCGGCTAAGTCACAGGCAAATGCTTTTTTGCCGGTTAGCCAATAAGCGAACGAGTTTCCGCCGCTGTTGCGGTCAGCAAACAGGTCAATCAACATATCGCTACGCGGATACAGTACCAGTTTTTTAGTAGGAAGCCATGGAGTGATACACAGTACCAGTAAAGTGCCAAAGATTAAGAGGTTACGCAGCCAGGATAAATAGTTTGCTTGTTGTTTCATTTAACCTCTCTCTGCGTAAAAATATAATTCAGGTGAAAAAATAATACCGTTATGTGCATTAAAAAAATGTGAGCTAATGGGGCTAGAGTGCTATTTGTTTATGCTTTTGAGCGTTACTGTGACCAAACATTAGTTTGTAACACTTAGTGTTAGTATAGCGGTGCTTTTAATCAACGAGAGGATAACATGGCCAAAGCTAAGGCACGTGCGCAGCACATTATTGTTAGTTCAGAAAAGAAAGCAGATGAAATATTAGAAAAACTGCATAAAGGCTCTTCTTTTGAAGCCATGGCCGCGCGCTTTTCTCGTTGCCCTTCGGCAAAACAAGGCGGCGATTTGGGAGAGTTTAGTAAGGGTGAAATGGTAAAAAGCTTTGATAAAGCGGTGTTCACTGGCCCCTTAAATGAAGTTATAGGGCCAGTAAAAACGCAGTTTGGTTATCACTTAATTAAAGTGCTTGAACGCTGGAACTAAGTTGCTCGCCTAAATCCTCAAGTTTAAAGTTACCTTTCTCGCTAAGCTTAATGGCTGGCCATAAGCTACCAACATCTAGCTTTACGTCTACTTGGTAATCTAGCTCGGGGCTTTTTAGTTGTACCAAAGAGCCCAACAAGCGAAAGGTAGCAATTAAATTGGCTTGGGCTGGCAAGGTAAAGCTGGCTTCGCCATAACCGGGTACTTCTGGTAGGTCGGTGGTGGCGCCATTTACCACTTCATGGCCGTTTAATGACAGTGAATACACCGCACCGGCTAGGCTCAGGGCTTGTTTGTTTGGGTTTACTACACGCAGGTTTATCGCAAAACTAGGGGCTAGGCCGTCACCTGCAATGGGCATCACCGATACCAGGTTGACCTTAGGCGGGTCATTTGGCACAAGACTACTACAGGCGCTTAGTATTAATAGTGCCAGCACCAACAGGCCATTACGCATTGGGTTTCTCATGGGGTTGCTCTACCGCTGTATGGGTTAACTGGCTTTAGTTAAGCACAATCATACGGGCTTTGCATTATTTGAAGGGCTAGCTTGGTGCAAGCTGAAAAACTCACACCAAGCCAAAGAGTTAGTCGACCGCTTTAACCCAAAACGTGCCGACTTCTACTTTTACTACTTCTACTTCTGTATCGGCGGCAATTGGCATGTCGCTTTTTAACACCCAACTGATCCCTGAATGTTTATAGCTAGTTTGGCCGCGTTTATCGATGTCTTGCTTGCAGAAAAAACGGTGCCCATCAAAATCGCTGGTCACTTTTTTAGTGTCAGAGTGATTTTGTAATTTACGCATCGGTTTCCACAATACGGCGGCAATCACCGAGGTGGCAATGGCGTTGGCTAATAAGATAGCGTTCCAACTATCAGGCAGTATCTCTAACCACACCAGTGAACCGGTTAATACCAACGATAAACCAACAAAAAATAAGATAAATGTGGCAAAACCAATTAGCACCACTTCTATCGTAAGCAGGATTATCCCTAAGGTGACCAGGGTTTGCGGAATATAATTGGTGAATAGTTCGCCCATCACTTAGCCTTTATTAAATGCATTTAAGATAGAGGTTGCTTGTGCCACTAAAGCGCCCGCTTCAGTACCGCTGTCGGGTAGCAATACTACGCTCGACTCTTTAGCAATGGCATGTTTAGCTTCAATCGCTTTGGTGGCTAAATCAAGTTGAATCGCTTTTTGACCTTCAGGCGTAGCGGCTGATGCACCAATGGTACTAATTGCTTCGGCTTGGGCATTCGCCACGGCCACCAAGGCTTCGGCCTCACCTTCTGCGGCTAATACTTGCTCTTGTTTTTCAGCTTCAGCGGCGAGTACCCGTGATTGCTTCTGACCTTCGGCAATATTAATGGCTGCGGCTTTTTCACCTTCAGATTCAAGAATTTTAGCGCGACGTTCGCGCTCGGCGCGCATTTGCGACTCCATGGCATCCATAATAGACGCTGGCGGAGTAATATCTTTAATCTCGTAACGCATTACGGCCACACCCCAAGAGGCTGACGCTTCATTAATTGAATTCACAATCTCTGCGTTTAAGGTATCGCGTTCTTCAAAGGTTTTGTCTAACTCAATTTTACCAATTTCTGAACGCATGGTGGTTTGCGCTAATTGGGTAACCGCGAATACGTAGTCTTCAACACCATAGGTGGCTTTGTAAGGTTCTAATACTCGAAAATACAATACGCCGTCTACCGTGAGTGAGATGTTGTCTTTAGTAATGGCAGCTTGGCTTGGAATATCAAAAGCTTGTTCTTTTAACGAACGTCTCGCTGACACTTGGTCAATCATAGGGATCAGAAAGTTAAGCCCAGCTTCTTTGGTTGATTGGTATTTACCAAAACGCTCGATAACCCAAGCTTCATTTTGTGGGACAAACTTTATAGATGATTTCAGTACAAATAACGCAAAAATTAACAGCGCGACTTGCACGGTGAGTAGATAATCAAAAACGATAGGCATGTTACTTTCCTTACCAGTGACAAAATTAAATGGGTGGCTCGCGAGTGGTTCGTTACCTAGGTTTAATTAGATAGTTTATAACTTATTAATAGCTGCAAGATAAACACAAAAAGTACTGAGAATACAGGGCTTTTTGACAGTTTGGTGATTGCCGTTGTAAAGCGCGACATAAAGCAACGGCCGCCGCTAATTTGTGTGTGCTAAATGCTGGTTTAAAGCCTGATCCCAATAGGGGTTATCGCCAAATCGCTCACATAAAAAATCAATTAGCCGCCGAGTGCGCTGTGGCAAATAACGCGTATTGGGGTATACCGCCCAAGCATGCAAATTAGGGATCTGGTACTGCGGTAATACTAACTCAAGCGAGCCAGTCGCTATTGCTCGCCATGCGATGAAGGTGGGGCATAAGCTAATACCGTGTCCGGCGATCGACATATCCCTTAAAAACTCCCCATTATTGGCGCTAATGTGGGGTTGATACTGCACTTGATGAATCTGCCCTGCTGCGTCTTTAAGCCGCCATGAAGGGGTGGCTAAATTAGCATAATGCAGGATCTGGTGCTGGGTGAGATCGTGTGGCTGCTTAGGTTGGCCATGTTGTTGTAAATACTGTGGTGACGCTACCAATACAAAATTAATCGGGGTGATTTTGCGGGCTTTTAAGCTAGAGTCTTTAAGATCGGCAATCCGCAGGGCTACATCAATGCCTTCGGCCACTAAATCATGTTGGCTGTCGGACAGGCTGAGCTTTAAGCGCAGTTGCGGGTGTAATTGCATAAAGGCATCAAAGGCTGAGTTTAGGTGGTTTAAACCAAACGAAAGCGGCATGGCCACATGCAAAGTACCCGTTAAGGCATCGCTTTGAGTACTGGCTTCTTGGTTAAGCATGTTTACTTCATCAAGAATGCCTAAGCAGCGTTGATAAAAGCGTTGGCCGTTGTCGTTCAGGCTTAAACGGCGGGTGGTGCGCTGTATTAGGCTGCAGCCTAAGCGGGCTTCTAAGCCGGCTAAACGTCGGCTAACTACCGACTTGGCCATACCCAATTGCTCGGCGGCGCGGCTAATACTGCCCGCTTCTACTACCCGCACAAAAATCTGCATCTCTTCTAACTGGCCCATCTCCGCCCCGTAATACCCGCTACATTCACTCTCTATTGTTGCCATTATAGAAACAATCATTTGCCATATGCACGGTTTATTGTTGGTTTGGCTGCGATTAAGCTAGTCACATAGTCAACGTTTGACCCAATTTATAAAATATAAACCAAGGAAAAAATCATGAAACAACTACAACTACTTGCTCAACCCTTAGCCCGCTTACTGCTAGCATTTATGTTTATTATGTCTGGTTACAGCAAAATTGGCGGCTACGCTGGCACGCAAGGTTATATGGAAGCGATGGGCGTACCGGGCATGTTATTGCCGTTAGTGATAGCCCTTGAGCTGGTGGGCGGTATTGCCATTGTTGTAGGTTGGCAAACCCGTTTAGTGGCCTTTTTACTGGCAGGCTTTAGTCTGGTGTCGGCAGTGTTATTTCACTTCAACCCAAGCGATCAAATGCAGATGATTATGTTTATGAAAAACGTCTCGATTGCTGGTGGTTTCTTATTATTAGTCGCGCATGGTGCGGGTGCGTTCTCACTAGATAACCGCCGCGCATAGGAGGCTGTAATGGTTAAGCAAACACGACAATTGCTCAAGGTGGTGGCCGGTCAGGCCACTAGCGACGGCGCCGGGGTTAAGTTAACCCGCATGTTAGGGAATACTCAACTCCCCAGTTTAGATCCCTTCTTAATGCTAGATTGCTTTGAATCAGATAAACCGCAAGATTATATGGCGGGTTTTCCTGAGCATCCTCACCGCGGCTTTCAAACGGTGACCTATATTCTTAATGGCAGAATGCGCCATAAAGATAATGCCGGCCACGAAAGTGTGATTGAAGCGGGTGGCGTGCAATGGATGAACGCAGGTAAAGGCGTTATTCATTCAGAAATGCCCGAGCAACAAGATGGCTTAATGAAAGGCTTTCAGTTATGGGTGAACTTAGCCGCTGAACACAAAATGTCGGCGCCGGGTTATCAAGAATGCAGCGCCGAGCAAATACCGGTGAGCGAAGACAGCCAAGGCAACGTAATAAGAGTGGTGGCCGGTGAACTCGCTAATGGCTTAAAAGGCGCAGTGCAAACCGAGAAAACCGCCGCTACCTATCTCGATATTAGCTTAGTGGCTGGGGCTGATTTAAGCCTTGATTTACCCACCCATCATCATGGCTTTGTCTATGTGATTGAGGGCGAGGTCGCGGTGGCAGGCAACGCGCAAACCCTAAGTGCTTATCACCTAGGCGTGCTAAGCGAGGGTGATACCCTGCACTTGCAAAGTGGCCATGCTAGCCGAGTACTCGTAGTAAGCGGTGAGCCGATCAACGAGCCAATTGCTTGGGGTGGCCCTTTCGTGATGAATACTCGCGAAGAAGTGTTGCAAGCATTTGATGATTTTCAGAATAACAAGTTTTAGTGTCTATTTAGGCAATGAGGAGCAAGCAATGGGTTTGTTAGTAGAAGGCAAGTGGCAAGATAAATGGTACGAAACCAAACAAAACAAGGGGCGTTTTGTGCGCAGCGAAGCGCAGTTTCGTAACTGGGTCACCGCCGATGGCAGTGCCGGGCCAACCGGCAAACCTGGCTTTAAAGCCGAAACTGGCCGTTATCATCTGTATATCTCGCATGCTTGCCCTTGGGCTAATCGCACCATGATTTTTCGCAAGCTTAAAGGCTTAGAAGAGATGATTGATTACTCGGTGGTGCATTGGTTTATGGGTGAACACGGCTGGACGTTTGCCCCCGGCGAAGGTGTAGTGAGCGATCCCATCAACCAAGCTGAGTATTTACATCAGGTGTATACCGCCGCTAATGCTAACTATAGCGGCAGAGTTACGGTGCCAATATTGTGGGATAAACACCAGCAAACCATTGTGTCGAATGAATCAGCCGACATAATCCGAATGTTTAATTCAGCCTTTGATGAGATGGGTGCTAAAGCGGGGGATTACTACCCAGAGTGGCTTCGTGAAGAGATAGACCCCCTTAACCAGCGCATTTATGACACGGTAAATAATGGGGTGTATCGTGCCGGCTTTGCTACTAACCAAGACGCTTATGAAGAAGCACTGGTGCCATTATTTGCTACGCTTGATGACTTAGAACTGCGATTAAGTAAGCAGCGCTACCTTACCGGTTCGCAACTCACCGAAGCCGATTGGCGACTCTTCACCACGCTGATCCGTTTTGATGCCGTATATGTTGGTCACTTTAAATGTAACCTGCGCCGAATAGTGGATTACCCCCATTTACATGGCTACATGCTAGAGCTTTACCAAGTAGAGGGTATTGCTGAAACGGTCAACTTTGCGCATATCAAGCAGCACTATTACCAAAGCCACACCATGATTAACCCAACCGGTGTAGTACCCGTGGGACCGCTATTGCCATTGTCTGCGGCACACGGGCGAGAATACTTATCCTAATTACGTGATAAAAGGCCGAGTTAGTCGCTCGGCATTCGCTATACTTTAGTTACCCCTAGATGAACTAAGTGCAACAGTGCATAAATTTTTTAGTCAGTTACTTGGTATTAGCGCATTGTTATGCGCTTGGCCCGTTTTTGCCACCCAAACAGTGTTGGTAATTGAAAGCTATCACGCTGAATATGCGTGGGACATTAGCTATCGTAAGGGTATTGAATCGGTGTTGAAAGAGGGGTATCAACTAGAATACTTTCAAATGGATACCAAGCGCTTACCCATCAATCGGCATCGCAGCAGAGCAGAAATGGCGTGGCAACACCACTTAGATATTAAGCCCGACTTGGTGATTTTGGGAGACGACAATGCACTGCGCTACCTAGGCAAACGTTTTGCTAAAAGCAGACTCCCCGTGGTGTATTTAGGCATAAACAACAACCCGCGCGCCTATCATGTACACAAACGAAAAAACATTACTGGCGTGTTAGAGCGGCCGCTGATTAAACGCTCGGTGTCTAATATTGCTGAGCTAGTCAGCCCAGCACCTAAACGCATTTTAGTCATGCTAGATGATAGCGTGACCGCTAAAAATGTTCTGCAAGAAACCTTTTCTGGCGAAACAGAAATACGTATCTCTGGTATTGATGTTCAGTTAAAGCTGATAAAAAGTTGGTCTGAGTGGCAAAACACCGTGCTAACACTGCAAGATGAGGGCTTTGATGCGGTCGCCTTTGGCCTTTATCACACCCTTCGCGATGATAGTAATAAGCATGTAGATGCCGAACAAGTGATTGCTTGGTCGTCGGAAAACACCGCTATTCCTCCCTTTGGTTTTTGGGAGTTTGCCGTTGGCAAAAACAAAACCATTGGTGGCATGGTGTTATTTGGCTTTGAGCAAGGCCGCTTAGCCGCCGAGATGGCGCATACCATTCTTACCACCGATGTGGTGCCTCGTTCACTGGGGCCTAAAACCGCAGATAAAGGCCGCTACCTATTTAGCCGCTCACAACTTGAGCGTTATAATATAACGCTCCCTCAAAATATCGCCGACAAAGCCACCTATGTAGACTAATGCCAACACCGGCTAATAGTTAGCGATGCCGTTTGGCTCTCTGTCTTTCGGCGATAGTCTCGACCATATTGTGGCGGGGGCTGCGCCCTTACTTTAAATGTGAGCAGCGCTCACTCACTATCTGTTGGCGGTTTTTTTGGCTGCGCTCAATTCGCTCGGCTCTTAGGCACTCTTGCCGAGTGACCGGGTATTGCTTGTCCCAGGCTAACATTAGTTGGCGTTGGCTTTTGCTCATAGTAAAGCGTGGGTAGGTGGCATCCATATACAAATAGCTACGGGCAATAGGGCCGCGCGCCACTTCTGGCGGCTGTACTTTGCGGCTTTCTATACGCATATCACAACTGCCAAAGCTAGATTTATGGGTGCTTAGCATGGTGAAGTTATAGTTAGAACGCGCTGCATTTACTGCCCCAATGGCTGGGTACAAGTTATACATGTCGGCCTGCATTAAGCGATATTCGCTATTTACCTTTTCGGCGCAACGCCGCCCTTTATAGGCCTTACCTTTGCTGTTAACACAGCTGGGGTGGCCGTCTCGCCACTCACTAAAGCTGCGGCCAAAGTTTTCGGCGGGTACGACGTGCTCGGTTTCATAGCGGGCCAAGCGATTTTTATATTTGCTGGTGGCAAAGCCGCTGTTTAAATGCAGGTTTTTCTTTTCATCAAAGCTTGCTTCGCAGTACAGCGTTTTACGCTCATTGGGCTCAACATATACCTGTTGTAGTAATAAGCGCTTGGCGGTAGAAAACGACTCGATGGTTTGGTTGCCACTGGCCAAGGCGACAGGAGCAACGCCAAGACAAAGCGATAATACACAGCCTAGTAGGCTGTTTAGCTTGTGTTTTAAATACATGATAAATAAGCGGGAAAGCGCCCTAGTTACAGCGATATTCAATCAGGTGCAGCGAACTTATCACCTGCCAATCAACTGCGCTAATCATCAGTAGTGGGGTGTGGGTTTGTAGTTGTAAATGAAAAAGTCGATTGAGCATTTAAGCGCTTTTTAAGCTTGGGTTTTAGCGGTCATTTGAGGTCATTAGAAATAGGTTGTGCCTCGTAAAAGCATTTGCATACCTTCTATCAATTTTTTATCTATAGGGAGCGGTGAGTTATCTATGTTCATTCGCAGCATGTATCTAGCGGGTTAAGCAAGGTAGAAAGTGTTTTGAGCTTTTAGGGGATGTGACTCATAGTCCGTGGACGTAAAAGCTACAGGTAGTGATTATGTTGTTCTCTATAGTTCAATGAGTTACCAGCGTGAACACATCAATTCTTACCTCTTTTGGTGCGCATGTACGCCAGATTCGCCTAGATATAGGTATCAGCCAAGAAGAGCTTTCTGCAACTAGCGGCCTAGACCGTACCTATATCAGCGGCATAGAGCGTGGGGTGCGCAATCTTAGTTTACTCAACATCTTTAAACTGGCTGACGCACTTAAGGTGACGCCAGCATCACTACTGGCATTTGAATTAAAGACTAATGATGAGTAGCTGCCGCGCATTTTATAGCGCTGAGCTGGTTGATTTTATGTCTGCCAGTAATAACAGCATCATTGGCGCGCTTACTGCAAACCATACGCAGCAGCTGGTGCACGAACAAACAGGAGCTTGGCTGTCTCAAGTTGAGCTGTTACAACAAGAATTTAAGATGCTCACTGAACCTGCAGGGCACATCTTTTTTGAGTTTATGATCCCGCGCATGGGCAAGCGCGCAGATGTCGTCTTGTGTTACCGAGGTGTGGTGTTTGCGTTGGAATTTAAGATTGGCACCTTAAAGTATCAGCAGGCTGATAAGCGGCAAGCACATAGCTATGCACTTGACCTTAAGAATTTTCATCGCGGCAGTCATAACAAACCAATCATCCCGATCCTTATTGCTACGCAATCAAGTATTGGCTCAAACCAATTGGCTCTCGCGGGCGATTTAGTAGCAAAACCTCTTTTAACTAATGGTAAAGGTATCGCCGCATTGGTGGATGACATTGCGCAACAGTGTAATGCCCCTACCTTTGATGCTTGCGATTGGGCTGCGAGTGGATACCTGCCAACACCGACAATTATCGAGGCTGCGCAGGCATTGTATGCTCAACATGCTGTTGAGGATATTGCAAAAACAGAGGCTGACGTAACCAATCTTGGCGTAACAAGTGACAAATTATTAGAAGTAATCCACGAAGCTAGACTCAACAAGCAAAAGGTAATTTGCTTTGTTACTGGTGTTCCCGGAGCGGGTAAAACCTTGGTCGGATTGAATATCGCGAATAAGCATTCACGGCCAGAGGATAACGAGTATGCCGTATTCCTCAGTGGTAATGGGCCACTGGTTACGGTTTTACAAGAGGCTCTTGCCATCGATAAAGCCAGTAGCAGCGGAGAAACTAAAGCCAGCGCTCGCAGGCAAACCTCGCAGTTCATTCAAAATATACATCGATTTAGAGACCAAGCCCTTGATGGCAGCAAGCCGCCTGAGCAGGTCGTTATTTTTGATGAAGCGCAAAGGGCTTGGAATGCTGAGCAAGCATCCAAGTTTATGAAATCAAAGCGCAAGCTAGATGATTTTGATAAGTCGGAACCAGCATTTCTTATCGAGGTTATGGATCGCCATGATGACTGGGCGGTTATCATTGCTTTGATTGGTGGTGGGCAAGAAATCAATACCGGCGAAGCAGGACTCGCTGGTTGGCTTGAAGCCTTAAAGAATAGGTTTAGTCATTGGCATGTGTATTGTTCAGAGCAATTACTATCAGGTGAATACATATCCAACGGTGTCTCGCAGGAGAATTTAGAACAAGTTAAGCAATTACCTAGTTTGCATCTAGCTACCTCAATGCGTTCATTTCGTGCTGAAACATTGTCTAGCTTTGTACATTTTGTCATTGGCGGTGAAATTGATAAAGCCGTAGCTATTTCTGAATCACTGCATGAGCAATATCCGCTCTATATTACCCGGGATTTAACGCTGGCAAAGGCATGGTTAAAGAGCAAGTCTCGAGGATTGGAGAGCCAAGGTATGCTTGCTTCTTCAAATGGAATCCGTTTAAAGCCTGATGGGATTTTTGTCAAAAATCGCTTCGACCCGGTGGCATGGTTTCTGAATCCACAGGATGATATTCGCTCTTGCCATTTTTTAGAAGACACTGCTACTGAGTTTGATATCCAAGGGTTAGAGCTAGATTGGTGCTTAGTTGGCTGGGATGCTGATTTTCGCTATAACGGTTCTACCTTTGAACATTGGAAATTTAAAGGTACCAAATGGCAGCAACGTAAAAAGATTGAAGATAAACGTTATCTGGAAAATGCCTACAGGGTGTTATTGACTAGAGCGCGTCAAGGTATGGTTATTTATATACCTGAAGGCAACGATGCGGATCCTACTCGTTCAACTCAGTATTATGCCGATACTTATCAGTACTTGTTAGCTTGTGGTTTTTTAGAGTTGAATTGAATCCCAGTGTTGATGAAGCTAGGTTAGAATCTAAAAGCATAGCCTTTTCATCCTATCAAGACGGTTACTTAGTGCTTCAAAGTATTATTCTAAGTTCTGGATCTGAATGCGTAATTTTGATTTAAACTATTGTTTTAAATAGTTTATGTTTGTAATTTTTGGTTTTTTGTCACCATTCCTGTCACCAATTGATTTTATGCAATGATATTTTTTAGAAAATCACATTCACTTCCTTTATTTTAACCTCAAATGAGGTTAAAATAAAGGAAGTGAATGAAAGTCGGGACTTAGAATGCAGAACATAGACAATCAAATTATTAGTAGTGACATGGGTGCCCTTGATTCTTTTCTTCAGGAAAAGGGAGTTTCGATAGACCATATTAAGCACGCGGTAAGTGAGGCTGTCATTGCATTTAATAGTACGACATCAGATGAGCCTGCGGGATACAGAGGTTATACAATAACTGCTAAAGCAACACTTGCATTGCGTCAGAGCTTGAAATCTCTTGGATTTAAGAAGGAAGCTCCACATAACATCGAATTGACGGCAAATAGTGATAATAAGTTTGCGATTCACATTTGTAGAGGTGATGAGCAAGCTGGTATATCTAGCGGATACCCTTCAACAATGAGAGCTAAAGGGCCAAGGTCTCAAGAGTTCTTTGGGCTGATAACATCTGATATTAGCCAGATAGATATGTTTCCTGAAGACCTTCCAGACTACTCTCTGAATAATTGCCCATTTGATGTGTGGTTTTTATTGCTTAATGCTGAGAAAAAATCGGAAGGGTTGGATATCAAAGCGGAGCTATCGAAACCGGTTTTTTGTTCTCAAAAAGGTTTCGTTAATGGATTTAGTAAACGTTTCATGATAGATATGTCCGACTTCAATTCTGGCCTCATTATTGATACTGATGAGAGTGCTACTGATGGCTTCTCTGATGATATCGATTTAGATATTTCAATGAACTAAAAATGTATATCCCCACTAGATTAAAACAAGCCCGAGAACGTCGGAAGCTAACAAAAAAAGCATTTGCTGATTTGATAGGTATTAGCTCGAAAACAGTTTCTATCTATGAAAGTAGTCAGCCTCAATTCGAGCTCCAAGACGAAATGATACAGAAGTTCGCTATAGCCTTAGGGTATCCAGTTGAGTTCTTCTATAAAGCCATTTCAGAAACAATTGACCCTGAATCAATTAGCTTCAGGGCAGTAACTAAGTTGTCTAGTCGGCTAAAGCTAGCTACGGAAGCTGCTAGTGTAAATGCCTTAGAGTTATCAGAGTGGATTGATAGTAAGTTTAAAAATTTACCTAAGGTTCAATTGCCAGACTACTCTCATGATAATCGTAATGACCCTGAAGTTGCAGCAATGGAGCTTCGCAATGTATGGGCGTTAGGTGAGCTTTCAGTTAAAAATATGATTCACTTGCTGGAGTCAAAGGGAGTTAGAGTTTTTTCATTGTCAGAAGATTGTAAAGAGGTGGATGCGTTTTCTTTTTGGAAAGGGGATAGGCCCTTTGTTGTTTTAAATCAGTTTAAAACTCCAGAAAGGAGCCGTTTTGATGCTGCGCATGAGCTTGCTCACCTTATTTTACATAAGCATGGTTGTCAAAATAAGGGTAGAGAGGCTGAGTTAGAGGCTGACCGATTTGCTTCTGCTTTTCTGATGCCAAGGGGTAGTGTTCTAGCAAAAGTACGTCCCAATGCTAACGCTGCGCTTAAAGATATCCTTGCTCTTAAGAAAAATTGGAATGTATCTGCGATGGCTATGATTAGGCGCCTTTACGATCTGAGTTGTTTAACTGAATGGCAATATCGACAGCTTACAATTAGTGCAACTAAAGAGGGGTATCGCTCATGTGAGCCTGAAGGTTTAGAGCAACGTGAGAAATCTCTTTTACTTGAAAAAGTATTTATATCTTTAAAAGACAAAGGTTATCGTCGTGTAGATATCTGTAATGAGCTATTTCTCCCATTAGATGAAATTTCGAATTTAACATTCAATAATCCATTCTTTAGCTTATCTTTAGTTAGCCAAAACACACAGATTGGAGATCAACCATATAGAGCTAGTCTTTCTTTAGTCAAATAGAATAGTGAGTTGATATCTTTAATCAACTCACTGAATTAATTGACTATATCCAGATCACGGCTTGTTTTATTGCTGTTCTATGTGAGGCGGACTTGGCTTCTTGTTCTATATTTCTGTATTCAATCATTGCTAAAGCTATAGTTTCTTCATCTCCAGTGTCGATGAAGTTTAGAGCTGTGGTTACTTTTGATTGAAATCGAGTTATCTGCTGCTCTCGTGAGCGTTCCAATGATGAATCGTCAAGGTTTAACGCCTTAATTGTTTCACTCGCTTTTTGTTCAGAGAGAGCATCTAAGCCATTTTTGCTCTCAATTTTACCACTCGGTAAGAACTGTAAGTAATCTTCTGGATCTTCAGTGTCAGGCTTAATTAATAAGCTTGTGTTATAGGTTCGCCTAACTCCTCCAGGGAGAACTTGATCTTTGTAATGACCACAATGAAGTCTTGAAGCGCAACATCCGAATAAGTTGCTCCAATCAAAAGTTAGATGAACATGAGTGCTTTTGTCGAAAAAATGCTCGATATGGCCTGTATGAGTTCCTTTTTCTGCTTCGGATTCACAATAAACGCAGAGCTTATTTTGGAATTTCCCTAGCTCTTTCCACACACTTTTCTTCCTAGATTTGGTCATATTCTTCCAAGTGTGTGTGGTGTGAGATATATTATTGAGAAATATGGGCTTTTCCGCCAGATTGCGATCTAACTTCTTCACTTATTAACCCTCTTTTCTCTTGAGGTTAATCCTTTCCTTCATTTCGAATACGTCTAATTTGCTCTGGCAATCTCGAATGACAGGGTGGTCGGAACCAAAATGTTGTTCAAGCTCTTTAAGTAGTTCCGTTGCTTTATCTTTCTGATTATCTAATAAGAATTCTGAAAACTTATCAACTTTACGAGCTTCCTCTACATCTGGAATTGAATTTGTCCCCATTATTTCAGCGAGGATATCAGCACTTCTAACCCCTTTCGTTTGAAACCTAGGTGGTGGGCAATGGACATTACCATTCTCATCTGTAATAAAGTGCCTAATAGAAGATTTATCGACAGTCGATAGGACTTGTGGGCTATGAGTTGTAACTATAAATTGAATGTTTGGGAATGTGGTTACTAATACATTGACTATATTTTGTTGCCACTTAGGATGTAAGTGAAGTTCAATCTCATCGATCAGTACTATTCCTTGGCCATGTAAAGGGTTCTCCATATTAGGATTTAACGCAACTAATTTCCTTGCGATATCTGCAATCATAGATATAAAGACATGCTGCCCTTGTGAAGTTTGAAATATATTAATATTCCTCCCGTCTACAGTTACTTTTAGCTCTGCCCTCCCTGAGTCAGGGTTTTTTTCAATAAAAATGTCTGTAAAGCCAGGTACTGTTGAAAGTATTGCGCTTTTTACAAAGTGAAGGTTCTTTATGTGAGATTTACGACTGTCATAATCGTTTTGGAGATGTTCATACTCTTCTTTAGCGGTAGTGTATAATTCAAAAATCTCACTAGTGTCTTTATCCGCTCCTACAGCTTTCAGTGCATCAAGTCGTTTTTTTGCACTGTGTAAGCGAACGCTTAAATCTTCGCCTGAGAGATTGTGTAGAGCTAAAAACCATTCAGAAAATTCATCAAAGTTACCAGTGCCATCAATTGATTTATTCTCATAAGCATCATACTTAGAGCCTATTTTAACTGAGGTGATTTTTTCTAAGTCAAAGGTTTTATTAGACTTAATATTGGTTCTGTTCACTGAATAGCTAACAATAAGTGGCAGATTAATCTCACTTTTATTATTTGTGCGATTGTAATTATCTACTACTCTATATAGTCCACCTAATTCTTCGAACGCCTCTAGTTCACTTTTTTTTGCTTCTTTAGCACCTTTGGCTGTTTTGTATAAAGATACTGAATATTGACTGTTTTTATTTAGGCTTGTCTGTAAGGTAACTTCAGCAAAGCTCATTGAATCAATATTTACATCATAATCTGTAACACGAAGGCCAGCTCCCCCTTTTTTGAGAATGTTTGCACTAAGCCAACTTAAAGATTTTGTTATGCCGTCAATAATGGTCGTTTTACCTGCACCATTATCACCAATAATAACAGTTAGGTTTTTATTCAGCTTTACTTTGAGTGTTTTGAATTTTCTGAAGTCCGATAAAGTTAATCGAGATACATGAAGCCTGTTATTTTTTTCATTATCATTAAGTGATTGTCTACAATCTAGTAAATATGTATGAGCTATTTTTGGGCTCTTATCTAGGATGCAAATTATATTGCCATCAGAATTTTTTTCGAAGACACCATTGTCATACATCTCATAAAGCTTAAATCCAGATGAAATAGATCCTGCCTTAAAGCTTCTTTCAAGTAATGCTATTTCATTGTTTATCTTAGCTTCTCTACTCATTTGGGACCTCAAAAATACGTTCTATTAGTTCTTTTGAGTACTTTCTTATAAGAGACTCATAAAAACTTGGTTCAATATGACGAGCATAAGCCATCAACCCTTTTAAGTGCATTACTTCGTGGTTATTTAGCAGCTCAAGAGAGAATTGATGAACTTTATGTTTTATATATCTTTTCTTACTACGACCTAAAGATATCTTTCCACTATTAGTAATGGTAATTCCGGTTACGTGACGATTATGGGCTTTGGACGAAAAAATAGTTTTACCTTTATTTAATCTTAAATTTCCGTTAAAGCATTTGGACAAAATATTTTCTACACTTTCTGGGATTTGGAAAAGTATATCTTTCTCATTGGTAGAGAAGGTTAAATCATCGGCATAGCGAGTGTACTTTATTCCCAAACTTTGACACTGGTCTTGTAACATTTGATCGAATATAAGCACACAAAAATTGGATACAGAAGGTGAGCTAGGGGCTCCCACGCTTAAAACGAGCTTATCTTCTAGATTCCAAAAAAGCAGCTTTTCAATCCATTGTTGATTATCTTTAGTTGGTAGCTCTGCACCTGTTAATTCCCATGTGTGCCAAAAGATATTAGGAGTTATGCTGTTGAAGAAGTTTTCGAAATCTAGCTTGAGCAAGTATGCTTGGTTTTTATGTGCAATGGCATTTTCTTTGATACTTAAGCCTTCTCTATAGGCCATAGCGCAATTGTGAGTGGGGAGGTTACAAAACCTAAGAAATGCCCTCTGGCATTCTTTTAATTCTTTTGATGGTTGGGCTATTTGTCTAAAGCCGTGAGTTCGTTTAGGGATATAGTAGATTTTATATCTCATTGGAGCGATGAATAGAATATCTTCTATCACGTACTCAGGTTTCTTTAAGGTTTGTGCTATCTGGCTAATGATACTCATAGTTTTCCGTTAAAAAGCTCAAGGTGTGGTAAAACACCTTGAGCTTAACTCTTTACTAAAGAGTGCGAGATGTACGCATCCTAAAGGAGGAACGAGTTTAGGATGCGTACATCTCGCATTTAAACCCGTTCAATAAATTTGAGTCTGGCTAATCACCCGACTAGACGAATTACGTCTTACACTAAAGAGCCTTTCAATGTTACTCCACTAACTGGCAAACCTCAATATTCCCCTAAGCATTTGAGTCGGTTGTAGTTAAGGAGGTCATATAGATAAGATTGGAGTTATATACTACTAATTGACATCGCCCCTGAATTATACAAATGGTCACGGCTCTCTTGCTGAGAATATGTTGCATTGGTAAGGCCTGAGAAAACCCGACACTTTTTATGGTAAAAATGTAACTTAACTATAGAAGGTAAAACCATGGCTAAAGGCACACGCTATTCAGCAGAGTTCAAACAAGAAGCCGTTAATCAAATTACTGTTCACGGTTATGCCGTTGCAGATGTCGCAGAGCGTTTAGGTATAAGCACCAAAGCCTTGTATAACTGGATGCGTACCTACGCAAAGCCGCCTAAACAGCGCGTTCAAGAGCAAGACCTTCAGGCTGAAGTCGCTAGGCTTAAGCGAGAGCTGAAACGTACACAGCAAGAGAGGGACATTTTAAAGGAAGCCGCCGTGTTCTTTGCAAGCGAGTCAAAGAACGCTACCCGTTCATAAAATCTCGTAGCAATCATTACCCCGTTCGGCTGCTGTGTCGGGCTTTGCAGGTGCACCCGAGTGGTTATTATGATTGGCTTAAGCAGCCATTAAGCCAACGAGAAAGTGCAGATAAAAAACTGCTGGGTCAGATAAAACAGTTCTGGATTGAGAGCGGTGGGCATTACGGCTATCGCAATATCCATAAGGATTTACTTGAAGCACGCATTACCTGTGGCAGAGACCGAGTGCTGCGATTAATGCGTCAAGCAGGGTTAAAAGCACAGCGCGGCTATAAGTCACCAAAGGGCTGTTATGGCGGTAAACCAGACATTATTGCAGCGAATACGCTTAATCGTGAGTTTTCTGTAGAAGAGCCTAATCAATGGTGGGTCAGCGACATTACTTATATCCACACCCAGGAAGGCTTCCTATTCCTTGCAGTAGTGATGGATCTGTATGCTCGCAACATCGTTGGGTGGTCGATGGGCGAACGCATGACAGAGGACTTGGTGCTTGACGCCTTAACTGCTGCGTATTGGCGGCGAAAGCCGAACAATACAGTGAACCTACATACTGATCAGGGCTCTCAATACTCCAGCCGTAACTTTAGAAAGCTACTGACTGAATTGGGTATAAAGCCCAGTATGAGCCGCAGGGGAAATTGTTGGGATAACGCAGTAGCAGAAAGTTTCTTTAGCAACTTAAAGAAAGAAAAAGTACGCAAAACTAAGTACAAAACGAGGGATGAGGCTAGGCAAGCTATGTTCCACTATATCGAAATGTTCTACAATCCGAAGCGACGACATACTAACAATGACCGTATGTCTCCTGCTGACTTTGAGCAGCAGTATTTTGAGAACCTAGAAAGTGTCTAGGATTCTCAGGCCTTACCACTAACAGTAAAAGAAGCAGATACAATAAAGGTGCATTTTATACTTGTACCTTTTTCCTAAATTGATTACGAGTTGCTTTCCATTTCTGCGGGCATTGGAGCATCTGGACTTTGTTCCGACAAAGTATATGGATTTAATCGTCGGAACTGTCTCTGATGACTTAATGTCACTTGATTCTCCGTTTTCAGATCTAAAGCAATACCAATAGACAAGGTTCTATCTTCGGTCCAGTTAACTGTATCACCTAGAGCAACCTTGAACTCATTGCGTATAGCATTATCGATATCATCATTACTTACATCAACAAGCTCCGGCTGGGCCTGCTTAACAGCTCGTCGTAGTGGGCGAAGCATCTTATCTTCAATGACAACTATCCCACAGACCTCATACTTTTGACCCTCTGGCTTTTCTTCCCAAGAATCAAGCTTGAGGTAAACACCTGAAAGGTGTCCATTCCGACGCACATAGAACTTTTTTAAACGTTTCTCTGCACTTTTTATTGAACGATTGAAAGCATCCGGCCAAACATCGCGTCGAAAGCGCTCAGCGAGCCAGTGCTTTAAGCTAAATGAGGAATTATCTCCTACCTGATAACCAACTTGCCTATTGAGCTCAAGCAGCCTGTTACGTTCAAACTGGATAATACTCGAAGCGTTGACTTCAAATGCTTCATCCTGCCCATCTTTA
This sequence comes from Agarivorans sp. TSD2052, assembly GCF_023238625.1. Lineage (NCBI taxonomy): Bacteria > Pseudomonadati > Pseudomonadota > Gammaproteobacteria > Alteromonadales > Alteromonadaceae > Agarivorans > Agarivorans sediminis. Next base: position 4,482,650 of record NZ_CP096670.1, on the reverse strand, counting down.
GTTACAGAAAAGTGCAACCTTCGCTCACTGCGACCATTTTGAAACTGCTTATTTAGCCCATCGATTTTCTTAGCTATAAGCACATTAACCCATGGCTCCGAAACGAAGCATGGGTTAATTACAGCACAGTCGTACAAAGATATGATCAGGAGATTACCGTCGACACATAGTTCTTGGACACTCTCTGGCAGTATAGGGGTAAGCCATTCGATGATTGAATCATCAATTAGAATACAACTATGTCGGCCCCAGCCTCTTGCTAAGAGTTCCTCTCGAACGCCTTCTGTCACATTTTTTCCTTATAGGATCAAGCTAGTAGGTCAAATTTATCGTAGAGTTCATCATACCAAGAAAAAAGTTTTTCTTTACTTGCTCCATTAAGTAAAGCTTCACCGAAAGCAGGATCGCCATCGATAGGGCTAAATGCGACTTTGTGCAATAACGGTCTATGTTCCTTGTCCATATCCATCATCAAAGCATTCAAGTTTACAAGTCTAGCCTCAACAGCCGCTTCACTTCGAGAGCTACTTGGATCATTAATCCAGTTGTACAAAGAACGTCTTTTCAAGCCTAACCAAGAGGCAAATTGTGTATGAGAAAGCTGAAATTCATCTTTCAACTCTTGATACAGAGCAACAGAAGCGTGTTCTCCTGTATTTGCACTCTGATCATTTGTTGCTTCCAACACAAACTGAGGTAAGTCGTAATCTTGAATAAAAACAACAGGCTCTGGTTGTTGAATAGCGTAAGCACCAGGAGTGGCTGCCAGCAAACAAACTGATAGTATCTGAGGTGCTACCTGTCTAGTTAGCGTAGTTTCCATACTTTAGCTCTCCTTAGTTATTGAACCGTATGTGCAATTTAAATGCTCATGAATCTGCTTAAATTTATTTTCAACATCCTGTAAATCTAGATTCACAAGACTCACTTCTTGAGGAGATCTTTGTTCTTTTCCTTGTTGATGATGTGCAACAGAAATCGTCAACAAAAGGCTTCTCTCTTGTACGACAGGAATCCCGCCCATAAATTGCCATAGCTCCCATTCAGGCTGAGGTATGAAGCTTTGGCCTTCATGTGCAATTGTACTGTGTACTACTAATCCGATTAGGCCATCGTCTAGCTCATAATCATGTCTAGTCGCTGCGCCGACACGTTGCCATGCCTCATCGATTCCTTTATCTGTAACAGCAAAAGGAGAATTTTCACGGATGTTAGCTGCCGCACCTTCAGCATCAAATGCAAGCATATTAATATTTTGCATGGATATATGCCCAACATATTTCACATCCATTGCACGCATAACCATGCTGACAACATGTAAGAACATTTCTTTTTGTTCTTCAAACGGTACATAGTTACGTACTGAATAGTCAAAACCTTGGTTACCAATCTTTAATGCATGAACATTATCAGCACTCACCATGTGCAACTCATAAGCACCATCTTGGTCAACCTGTACCGCATTAGGATTGGTAAGATCTATGTTTAGAGCTTGAACACGAGGCATATGTGACTTAGGAAATCGGTCACGAAGAACTTCTTGTAGAGCTTCAAGCTTCGACTTGAGTCCCGATACTCCTAGCTTTTCAAACCTAATAGACGCTTTTTTCGCAACTATTTTATTTACCATCTCGCCCTCATTTGCACTTTTAAGTATGCACTCGTTTAAGTTTTGCACAAAAATTATGAGTACGCATTATAATTTGCACACTATTTTGCACAAGTGATTTGTAGCAAATATTACGTTAATGTAGTGTGATTTGCACCTAATCTCTTAATCTTAACTATGTTTAATCAAGCGTTTCTTTTGTGTGATGACTTGATTGGTATTACCAACCAGAAACACATAGTTAAGCGACTTAAACTGCTTGAGTTGATTTATGCATTTCCTCAGTGTTCGGTTCAGATCTTGAGTGAATCATTACAGCTTACAATATGAACTATCGAGTTACACAGCATATTCAATGATTGCCTGCGTTCTTCTAAATAATCATATCGGTCATAAATCCCTTCAACGCCCTTAACTTTGTGATTAAGACACCTTTCTGCAATATGACTAGGGACACCGTTTTCAGCCAGAAGACTACGGCAAGTTCTTCTTAAATCATGTACAACAAAATGTTCGATCCCATGCTCTCCAAGGATGTTTGGTAATGGTTGTTTTTTTGAGTCTACTTTTTTACCAAACAGCTTAGCTAAGGCGTGATTTAGCGTATCGTCACTAATATACTGGCGTCTTTTACTCGCTCGACGAGAGGGAAATAGGTAGTCCGAGCCATTAGCTCTCATATGTAGCTCTTTGAACCATGGAAGAGTTTTTTCTGGAATTGGAATGCTAATTTTTACTCCAGTTTTGGTTCTTTCTGCTGGTAATCCCCAACACAAATTTTCAAAATCAAATTCATCCCACTGAGCGGCAATTAATTCTCCCTTACGAACACCAAAGATGATAAGCATAGCTATCGCTAGATAATTCTCACGAGTCATGATGTCTGAGTGCTTGCCAAAAACTTGGAAAATAGTTTCAATTTCCTGAAGAGACAAGGCTCTATCTCGGGGCTTCTCTGTTCCACCTGCATCTTTTTCTGTAAACGGGGCCGCTGGGTTATTTGATGTCAGATCAAGTTTCAAGGCGTGATTAAATAGCTGTTTACAGTAGTTTAAAGCGTCATTAGAAATTGAAGGGCGACCACTTTGATTAATCAGTCGGATGATGTTCAGAATGTCTCTAGAACTTACTTTATCGACAGCTAATTCACCAATATAAGGAGAGATATCTTTTCGATATACACGAGCAGGGATTTGGGGATTTTTTAAATGGCGTTCACACTCTTTAAGCCAGTCTTTTGCTACATCATCAACAGTACGAAATTGAGGCAGTTGGTTTCGCTTTTTTTCAGCAATAGGGTCAACACCCTTTCTAATGCCAGATCTTAGTTGTAAGGCTTGTAGCTTTGCATCGCTAAGAGGTAGCCCTTCAGGCACTCTTCCATATCTGCCAAGTGTTAGCTCTCTTCGCTTTCCATTAATGGAATAGCGAAGAACCCAGAAAGCACTACCTTGTTCGGTGATTCGAAAGTAAAGACCAGTATCTACCTTAAACTTCCCAACCTTTCCTTCTCTTAGCTTAGCTTTTAATTGTGAATCATTCATAGGCGTAAAAAAATGGTGACAGATACCAAGTAACGTATCATCACCTTGTTAGCTTGTCACCATTTTTGCCACCATTAAGATGGTCGCTTGTCACCACTATTGAAATCTAATGAAACTAAGCGTTAGATAAAATCTCAATATAAACAGCGTATTGTGATATTTTTGTGCCTAGTGAAATATCATTCTATGTTCTGGATCTGCTCGCGCATTTGCTCAATTAACACCTTAAGCTCTACCGCTGCTTGGGTGATTTCTGAGTTGATAGACTTAGACGCTAGAGTATTGGCTTCGCGGTTAAACTCTTGCATCATAAAGTCGAGGCGTCGGCCACAAGCGCCGCCCTTTTTAAGAATTTTTTGCGTCTCAGTGACGTGCGAGTCTAGGCGGTCTAGCTCTTCGGCTACGTCTATCTTCTGCGCGACCATGATCATTTCTAGTTCAATGCGCTGCGGCTCTAACTCGTCTTTTACTTCGGCTAGGCGATTGTTTAAGCGGTCACGCTGCCATTGCATTACGGCGGGCATTTGCTCACGTACAAAGGCCACTTGCTGAGTGATTTTCTCTAGGCGGGTGGTGATCATGGTGGCGGTGTTGGCCCCTTCGCTCGCACGGCTTTCAATAAAGGCCTCTAGGGCCACTAGCCAACCGGCTAATAGCTCTTTGCTAATCGCGTCGGCGTCTTGCTCTGGGGTTTCCATTACGCCCGGCCAGCGCAATATATCTACCGGGTTAATTTGACCGCCAGCTTGCTGCTGAACCCACTCGGCATTTTTAATCAGTTGTTCGGCCAGGGCTTGGTTTAGTTGTAGTTCGCCACGGCTGGCTTGGTCGGCGTCAAAGCGTAGGTTACATTCTACTTTACCGCGTTGTAGGGCTTTTCTGATCTTGTCTCGCAATACTGGCTCTAGGGCGCGAAACTGCTCTGGCATGCGCCAGTAGGTTTCTAAGTAACGTTGGTTTACGCTGCGAATTTCCCATGTTGCACTGCCCCAATCGGCTTTAAGTTGGTGGCGTGCATAGCCTGTCATGCTGTGGATCATAGTTGAATACCCTCAATAAATTTGCTCGATTATAGCGGTTATTCAGCGCTTCGTCAGTGTGGGTGTGAGCAAGTGCGATAAAAGCCGCTAAATCCACGTCACCAAAGCGCCCAGCCAATCCACTTCGGGCTTGCCGTGTTTTTTTAAGCTGGTCACCATTATTTTAACAATACGCCGAGAATGGGTTTTACTCAGGCTGCTCTGAAATCTGCACTTTGTAGGAGAACCTGTATATAATAGCCGCGAATTTTCTATTTAAAGGTTACTACCATGCGTCCTAACGGAAGAGCTGTTGAACAAATGCGCCCTATTACTATTACTCGTAACTACACGGCACATGCCGAGGGGTCGGTATTGGTCGAGTTTGGTGATACCAAAGTGTTATGTAATGCCTCGGTAGACGATGGTGTACCACGTTTCTTAAAAGGTAAGGGCCAAGGTTGGATTACTGCTGAATACGGTATGTTGCCTCGCTCTACGCATAGCCGTATGGGGCGTGAAGCGGCGCGTGGTAAGCAAAGTGGTCGTACTCAAGAAATCCAACGCTTAATTGGTCGCTCGCTACGTGCTGCAGTTGATTTAGAAGCCTTGGGTGAATACACCATTGTGGTTGATTGTGATGTTATTCAAGCCGATGGCGGCACCCGTACTGCGGCCATTACTGGCGCATGTGTGGCATTACAAGACGCCATTTGGTGGATGATAGAGCAGAAGAAACTTAAAGTAAGCCCACTGAAACAGCTTATTGCAGCGGTATCGGTAGGTGTTGTTGGCGGTGAAGTGGTGTGTGACCTTGAGTACACCGAAGACAGCGTAGCTGAAACCGACATGAACGTAGTCATGTGTGAAGACGGCAACATGATTGAAGTGCAAGGCACGGCTGAAGGCGCACCGTTTAGCCACCAAGAACTGTTAGACATGTTAGCCTTTGCTAAAGACGGTATTGCCCAAATTAATGCGGCCCAACGTGAAGCCCTAGCGGGTTAATTTGAGAGAGAATGATGAAAGCTTATCAACGTGAGTTTATTGAATTTGCTTTAGCCAAAGGCGTCCTAAAGTTTGGCGAATTTACCTTAAAATCTGGCCGTACTAGCCCGTACTTTTTTAATGCGGGTTTGTTTAACACCGGCCGTGATTTAAACCGTTTAGGTAAGTTTTACGCTGCCGCGCTGCAAGACTCAAACATTGATTACGATTTAGTGTTTGGCCCTGCTTATAAAGGTATTCCTATTGCGACGACTACGGTGGTGGCCTTAGACGAACACCACGGTAAAGATGTGCCTTATTGCTTTAACCGTAAAGAAGCTAAAACCCATGGCGAAGGCGGTAGTTTGGTAGGTTCTGAGTTGGCTGGCAAGGTCATGTTGGTTGACGACGTAATTACCGCGGGCACCGCTATTCGTGAGTCAATGGACATTATTAATGCCCATAACGCAGCGCTTGCGGGTGTGCTGATTGCGCTAGATCGCCAAGAGAAAGGTAAAGGCGAGCTGTCGGCGATTCAAGAGGTTGAGCGTGACTACAATGCCACGGTTATCTCTATTGTTAAGCTGGCAGATTTAATCACTTACTTAGAAGAGCAAGGCACTAACCAAACGGCCTTGGCTGCAGTCAGTGCTTACCGTGAGCAATACGGCATTGCCTAGTACTTGAGTGCTAAAACCGTAACAGGCGACCATTGGGTCGCCTTTTTTATGGGTAGAGTTTAAGGCTCTCGCTCTGACATACGCGCGCCTACTAAACTGGCGACCAATATCGCCATATAAAACTGGCCAAATACCGCTTCGCTATAGGTGAAGAAGCGCGTGATGGGGGTATTAGGTGTGATTTCGCCATAACCGAGGGTTGTGAGTGTAACAAAGCTGAAGTAGATGAAATCGGTCATCTGAGTACTCCAGTGCTCGGTGGGTACACCGTTAAAGGCATCGTTAAACCAGAAGTTAAGAATGGTGTACAAATGCGCCCAGCCTAGGCCTATTAGCAAGAAGATGCAGATAGCACCCACAATTTTGTTGGTATCAATGTTGCCGGTAAATAGCACTTGTTTTAGGGCTGTCCAGGTCGTCATGACTAAGTAGCAAAACACAATGGCCAAATATAAGCTCACGAGGCCTTCGGCTTCAAACCAAAAGCTAAAGAAAGCCAGCGTAGTGGTGGTGAGTAAAAAGCCTAGGCCGGTAACATACCAAAGGCGTTTGCCCTTGGCTTGCCATACTCCACCGGCTAATACTAATACCATGGCGGCTTGGAGAAACTTAAAGCCGTCGCCTTGCCAAAACTGATCAAGGCAGGCAGCCAGAAAGATGTAACCAATTAAGGCAGCGGTAAGAAAAATAAAGTTATTCTTTTCGCTCCACGACACCAGCTTTTTCATCGGTTTTCCTTACATTAATCCTATACTTACTACCATAGCAAATCTGTGATTTGGCTGCTTGCCAATTGTGCAAAGCGGAGACTTTTTGAGCTGGATCGCAAGCTCTACACAAACTGCCAATGCAGCTTGATGTATATCAAGCTGCCGGCGCTTAACTTAGCCATTCAGCGATTGGCGCTCTACTATAGTTATTAAAGAGTCTGTTCTGGAGTCATTACCATGCGTTTTAATCAACTTAAGCAGTTATTAGAGCACTTTGTTGCTTGCCGAGAAGCCATGTTGCCTTTATATCGACGTTTAGAGCTCAATGCCGACTCTGAACGGGTAAGAATGTTGTTGGCCTATTTGCAGCATCAAGAAAAAGACAATGCGGCCCATTTAAAAGACTTCATTCATCAAGCTAAGCCTGAGTTACTCGATACCTGGACAGACATTCGCGCCGAGCAAGATTTAGTAGAGAAAATGGCTAAATTAAGCCTGCCAGCCAATATGAGCAGTGACGATGTGAGCACCCTAGCCTTAGATTTGAGTGAGCAATCTTTAGCGTTGTTGCGCATGGCTAAAGACGCCTTAACCATGTTAGGCGCTCGGCAATTTTTGGGTAACTTAATTGAACACCAAGAAAAGCGTCAGCAACAAATGGTGCATGCTACTCACCGCTTAGACGATATTTAGCCCTAGGGCGGCAGCGAATACTCACTCGCCTTCATCAAGCCGAGCTTATTCAGTTACTCTCGGGCATAAAAAAGCACAGCCTAGGCTGTGCTTTTGCATTTGAAGAGAGGCTATTAGCTAGCGGCTTTTTCCAAATGTACATCCATTTGTGGGAATGGAATTTCAATACCGGCATTGTCTAGTGCAACTTTGATGTTTTCGTTTAGGTCAAAGTATACACCCCAGTAATCAGCACTGTTCACCCATGGGCGAACCACTAAATTTACCGAACTGTCGGCTAGCTCTACTACACCAATAGTGATGTCTGGATCTTTTAGCACGCGAGAATCAGCTTCACATACTTCGCGTAGAATCGCTTTAGTTTGGGCTAAGTCTGCGTTGTAGCTAACACCTACCACCAGATCAACACGGCGGGTTGGGTGAGTAGAGTAGTTGACAATATTGCCACCTAATACCGAACCATTAGGCACTACAATTTGTTTGTTGTCGGGGGTTTTTAATACCGTAGTAAAAATTTGTACTGAGGCTACCGAGCCAGCAGTACCGGCAATTTCTACGAAGTCACCGGCTTTGAATGGGCGGAAACCAATAATCAGTACGCCTGCAGCAAAGTTAGACAGTGAACCTTGTAAGGCCAAGCCCACCGCTAAACCTGCAGCACCAATAATGGCGACAAATGAGGCGGTTTGAATACCAATACGTGAAAGAGCGGCAATAATCACAAAGGCGATTATCACGTATTTCACCATCGAAGCTACAAAGTGACTAATGGTAGAGTCGAGGTTACGGGCGTTCATTAGTTTTTCAACGCTTGATGCTAAAACGCGCGCTACTATCATACCTATAACGAGTACAATTATTGCAGCGCCAATGTTAATCGCATATTGCAGTAGTAATTCTTGGTTGTTTTCTAACCAGCTGGTGCCTTGATCGAGTACGTCCATGTTTGTTAGACCTATCTATGTGAAAGTTGCTACAAATCTAGCAGTTTTTTCAATACAAACAAGTGTCCATTTTTTTTACAATTGAATAAAAAACGCCCAAGTAATCATTTGTGGGCGTTTAAGTAAAAAAAGTGGGCTTTATCCCTGTATTAATTGTTGTTTTAAGAAACCCCAATGCACATCAAACTGGGCTGTGGGCACCAGTTTAAATTCGCTGCGCACATATTGGCTAATGCGGCCCTCGGTATAGGCTAGCAGCAAGGTGGCTAAACTGTTTTCTTCTATTAAGAAGCCCTGCCCTTCACGCAAACGACGCTCGCGTAGTATTTGTTTGAGTTGCACTTCTATTTTGTCAAACAACACGCTGACTCGAGCGCGTAAACGCTCGTGTTCGCCCTGCAAGGCGTCGCCGGTAAGAATGCGGCTTAAGCCTGGGTTACGTTCAGAGAAGCCGAGTAATAGCATTAATATGTGTTGGCAACGATTAAGGGTGTCTTTTTGTTCTTCTTGAATCAGGTTAATGCGCGATAGTAAGGTTTCTTCAATAAACTCTATTAGCCCTTCAAACATCCGTGCTTTGCTTGGAAAGTGACGATAGAGAGCGGCTTCTGATACACCTACTTCTTTGGCTAAACTTGCGGTTGTGATGCGCTGTCCGTGGCTAGTTTCTAACATTCTAGCCAGTGCTTGAAGTATCTGTTCTCGGCGATTGCTTTTGGGTTTTCCCGCCATTTTTATAATTATCCTTTTTATAGTCTATTAGCGTACTGCGGTGAAAAGCGTTTATTTGGTACCCGAATGGCCAAAGCCACCTTCACCACGCTGACTGGCGTTAAAATCTTCTACAATTTCAAAGCTAGCTTGTACTACTGGCACAAAAACCAATTGCGCGATCCGTTCACCGGGTTGAATGGTGAAGTGGGTTTGCCCACGGTTCCAACAAGACACCATTAGTTGTCCTTGGTAGTCAGAATCGATAAGGCCCACTAAATTGCCTAATACTATGCCGTGTTTATGGCCAAGGCCTGAGCGCGGTAATATTGTGGCAGCCAGTGATGGATCGGCGATATGAATGGCTAAGCCAGTAGGAAGTAGCTCCGTTTGTCCGGGAGCGAGTTCAATGGCTGTGTCGAGGCAGGCACGTAAGTCCATACCTGCTGAGCCTGGCGTAGCATATTCTGGGATTGGAAAAGTAGTGCCAATTCTTTGGTCTAGTATTTTAAGTGCTATTTGAGTCATTATTTTATTTTGATTGTTGTAAAGCGTATTGCTTGGCAACTAGTGCGAGTAGTTGTTGAGCTAAATCGGCCTTATCAGCGAGGTCTAATTGCTGATGGCCAGTTGGCCAAAATACCTTTAGGGCATTTTGTTCACTATTAAAGCCTTGGTCGGGCTTTGATACGTCGTTGGCGGCGATCATGTCTAGGTTTTTTCGCGCCATCTTATCTTGGGCATAATTGTCTAGATTTTGCGTTTCAGCGGCAAAACCTACGGTAAAAGGTTTGTTGTTTAAGCCCGCGATGGTGGCAACAATATCTGGATTTTTAACCAAACGTAATTGCATATCATCGCTTTCATCGGTTTTCTTAATTTTTTGCTCAGCAACGCTGGCTACTCGGTAGTCTGCCACCGCGGCACAGGCAATAAATATGTCGCAGTTAGCGACTTCTGCGAGTGAGGCGTCTAACATTTGCTGCGCACTGGTGACGGCGATTTTATTAATACCTGCTGGCGTGGTTAAGTTTACTGGGCCAGAAATTATACTCACCTTGGCGCCTAGTTGTTTAGCCGCTTGGGCTAAAGCGAAACCCATTTTACCAGAGCTGTGGTTGCTAATGTAACGCACTGGGTCTATCGCTTCGCGGGTTGGCCCTGCGGTAATCACCACATGTTTACCAGCTAATAGCGGTGGTTGCCTAGCATCGGAAAAATGCTGCTGAATATTCGCCAGTAACTGGGCGGGCTCTAGCATCCTGCCTGGGCCTACGTCTCCGCAGGCTTGCTCGCCTTGAGCTGGCCCCCAGATGGGCACAGAACGTTGCTTAAGCACCGCTAAGTTGGCTTGCGTGGCGGCTGCTAGGTACATTTGTTGATTCATCGCTGGCGCTACCGCAACGGGGGCGCCAGTGGCTTGTAACAGGGTGCTCACTAAGTCGTCGGAGATACCGTGGCAAAACTTGGCGATAGCGTTGGCGGTGGCGGGCGCTAATAATACTAAGTCTGGCCATTTGGCATAAGCGATATGCCCCATCGAGCCTTCTTGAGTGGGGTCTACCACTTTCAGCCCCACTGGCTCACCGGATACAGCTTGCAAGGTAAGCGGAGTGATAAAGCTGGTGGCGTGCTCGGTCATCACCACTTTTACTTCTGCGCCATGATCTTTCAAGCGACGAACTAATTCAGGCATTTTATATGCCGCGATGCCGCCACTAATGGCGAGCAGTATTTTCTTTCCCGTTAACATGCTGATACCGAAATATTAATCACCGTTTAATATCGGCAAGCCTACCATAAAACTTAAGCGCTCCGCATAGACAAGTCGACAGATTGATCTACTCTTATTATATTGAGTTATCTATTATTAAGTGTATGTCGATATCAGATTGGCCAGCCGATCAGCGGCCTAGAGAAAAACTCCTCTCTAAAGGTGCCCACAGCCTAAGTGATGCTGAATTACTGGCTATTTTTTTGCGCATTGGCTGCGCCGGAATGGACGCGGTAAGTTTAGCCCAGCATCTACTGCAACATTTTGGCTCGTTGCGGGCGGTATTGTCGGCTGATCAGCAAACTTTTTGTGCTGAACGCGGCATGGGTTGTGCGAAATTCGCTCAATTACAAGCCAGCATTGAAATGAGTCGGCGTTATTTATTGGCCGACATCAGTGAAAAAAGTGTGGTAGATAGCGCTGAATCGGCCAAAAACTACCTTTCTATGGAATTATCTCACCAACAACGCGAAGTATTTGCGATATTGCTATTGGATAATCAGCATCGAGTGTTACAATTCGCGCCGCTATTTTTCGGAACGATTGATGCTGCCAGTGTTTATCCACGGGTAGTGGTACAGCGTGTATTAGAAAAAAATGCCGCTGCGGTAATATTTGCCCATAACCACCCTTCGGGAGTGGCCGAGCCGAGTCAGGCTGATAAGCAAATTACTACTAAATTAATCAAGGCCTTAGCGCTGATTGATGTGCGAGTTTTAGACCATATTGTAATCGGTTATGGAGAGACTATGTCTTTTGCCGAACGTGGTTGGATCTGATCTTTGTTCAATTTTTAGTTGATCTAGGGTTCTATTTCCTGTATAAAATGCGGCCTTTCTGTCGTCCCGGGCGACGGCCTAACGGGGCATGAACAGATGCTCGAGCAGAAGTATATATTTGGAGAAGACTGACATGTCTAGAGTATGCCAAGTTACTGGTAAAAAACCAGCTGTTGGTAACAACGTATCACACGCAAAAAACCGCACACGTCGTCGTTTTTTGCCTAATCTTCATTCTCACCGTTTTTGGGTTGAGAGTGAGAAACGTTTTGTTAAATTACGCGTATCTACTAAAGGTATGCGCATCATCGACAAAAAAGGTATCGACGCTATTTTAGCTGAGATGCGTGGTCGTGGTGAGAAGGTATAAGGAGCTAAATAATGGCTAAAGGTATTCGCGAGAAAATTCGTTTGAACTCATCAGCTGGCACTGGTCACTTCTACACCACTGATAAGAACAAACGTAACATGCCTGAAAAAATGGAAATCAAAAAATTTGATCCCGTTGTACGCAAGCACGTTATGTACAAAGAAGGCAAAATCAAATAGATTTTGGCTTTAATGTATAAAGAAGCTCAGCTTAGGCTGGGCTTTTTTTTGGCCTTTTTTTAGCCTCTTCCAATTCGCCTAACCCTTTACTCGCTAATTACTTCCCGCTTATGATGGCCTGATAAGAAGGGAGAACGTCAATGAAAATGAGCCGCAGAGGCTGGAACAACATCATCATATTTGCTGTTGCCTCAATGATATTGATTTTTAAATACGTTGAGCTCAATGATCAGCAAATGGGTTCTGAGCAGGTGGCAGACGGTTTACTGCTGCCACAAGGCGCCACCATTTTACGCTTAGAGTTACCCACTCTAGTGATTGAGCGTATGGGAACCCAATGGCGCAGTGAACCGCCTGTAGACCGTTCTATTGCGGTTATTGATGCTTGGTTACACGCAAGCTTGGTTCCTTGGCCTAATGCCGTTGGCGGCGCTGCTAGCAGCCAAGTTATCCAGGTGTATTTGGCTAACTCGGCGGCTCCGCTTGAATTAACCTTATTTGAACTGGCCGAGCAGCGTTTTATTACCAATTGGCAAGGGCAGTTGTTATCGGTAGACCCAGACAGTTATCAAGCCCTATTTCCAACAGCGAGCGCCCCTTAATGCCAGAGTTACCCGAAGTAGAAACCAGCCGCCGTGGCATTAGCCCTTACCTACAAGATCAAACCATTGCGGCGGTGATTGTACGCCAGCCTAAATTACGTTGGCCGGTGCCAGAGTTAATCCAGTGTTGTGTGGGTTTACCCATCTTGGGGATCAGTCGGCGGGCTAAGTACTTGTTAATTGAGACGCAAGCGGGACATATTATTATTCACTTAGGCATGTCGGGCAGTTTACGCATTGTTGATAAGGCGGTGGCCGCAGAAAAACATGACCATGTGGATATAGTATTAGCCAGTGGCAAGGCGCTGCGTTTGAATGATCCGCGCCGCTTTGGTTGTGTATTGTTTAGCCAGTTACCTATTGAACAACACAATTTATTAGCCAAGCTTGGCCCAGAACCTTTGCTAGAAGACTTTTCAAGTGACTATTTAATCGCGCAAGCGGCTAAACGCAGTGTGGCTATCAAGCAGTTTGTTATGGATAACAAAGTGGTGGTGGGGGTGGGTAATATCTATGCCAATGAAGCCTTGTTTAGAACCGGTATTCATCCTAAACGGGCTGCTAATAAGGTGAGTAAGCATCGGCTTGAAGCGCTCACCAGCAACATTAAGCAGGTGTTAGCCGAAGCCATTGAGCAAGGTGGCACTAGCCTAAAAGACTTTACCAATGCAGATGGCAAGCCAGGTTATTTTAAGCAAACCTTGGCGGTATATGGCCGTGAGGGAGAAGCCTGTGATAACTGTGGTGAGCTGATTAAGGCATTACGCATAGGCCAGCGTAATACCTTTTTCTGTCCGCATTGCCAGCGCTAAACCTTGGGCAGCTTATTACTGACGGCTTGGGCAACGTGAGGCGCTACAAAGCGCGCTATGTCGCCGCCATGTTTAGCCACTTCTTTAATCAAACTTGAAGAGATAAACGACACCCCTTCGCCAGGGGTGAGAAAGACACTTTCTAGATTAGGGTCTAATTGACGATTCATATCGGCCAGTTGCATTTCATACTCAAAATCAGAGCCAGTACGTAGGCCACGTAATAGTACATTGGCATTTTGTTGTTTGGCTAAATCGACCAGCAAACCGGTAAAACCAATCACTTCAATGTTTTTAGTATTGGCGAGGCTTTGCTCTAACAGTTGCACCCGTTCAGCTAAACTAAACAGCGGTTGCTTACTAGGACTAGCGGCCACTGCTACTATTACCTTATCGAACATTCGAGCGGCGCGATGGATGAGGTCGGTGTGCCCATTGGTCACAGGGTCAAAGGTGCCTGGATAGATAACCCTAGTTGTCATAAAAATTTACCGATAATGATTGTTAGCTGGATTATAACCGCAAGTGCACTGAAATGCGCGGCCCAGAAAATGCGTCTACTGGGTAGCATTGTAAGCGAGATGAACGGTATTTATAGTAAGCGGCTCAAAGCGTTGGGAAACTTCTTGAGCAAGCTGACAAGATTAGTCACAATGCGCAAGCTTGATAATTGGGGTAATAGATAATGCAAAAGCTGTTGGTAGTGCGAAATGACAAAATTGGTGATTTTATGCTGGCTTGGCCCAGTTTCGCGTTGTTGAAGCAATCGCTAGTTGATACCGAAATAACGGCTTTAGTCCCTAGTTATACCGCTCCGTTGGCGCAGTTATGTCCGTGGATTGATAAGGTGATTGTTGATTGCGGGGCTGAGGGGGATTCGGCTGCGCAAAGCCAGTTACTCACGCAGGTTAAACAGCAGCAGTTTGATGGTTATTTGTGTTTATTTTCCAATATGCGCAACGCCTGGTTAGGCGCGAGAGCGGGGATTAAACAGCGCTGCGCACCAGCCACCAAGTTGGCGCAGTTTTTATTTACTCAGCGTGTAAAGCAACGCCGCTCACAATCTCGTAAGCCTGAATTTGAATACAATATGGATCTTGCCAGAGCGTTTTTGATTCACCATAAGGTTAGCGTCAGTGAGCCAACACCGCCGTACTTTAGCGTTAAGCCAGAGCAACTTGCTGGGCGCAAGCGCAGTGATTTTGCTGAGCAGCAAGACCAACCTTTGTTTATGGTGCATATTGGAAGTGGTGGTTCGGCCAATAATTTGAGCGTAGAGCAGTACTTCAGTTTGATAGATTGCTTGGCTAAGCTTAAGCCTGAGGCTTGTTTTGTTATTACCGCAGGCCCCGGTGAGCTGGTTGCTGCCCAAGAGCTGACCGAGCAATTGGCTGAGGCAGAGATTGATCACCGTTTATATTTCTCTGAGCAGGGTTTAGCGGTGTTTTGCCAAGTGATTGCTTGTGCCGATTTATTTATTGCCGGTTCTACTGGCCCACTACATATCGCCGGCGCACTTGATGTGCCTACAGTGGGTTTCTTCCCGAGCCGCCGCAGCGCGACGCCTTTGCGTTGGCAGCCCCTAAATAGTCAGGGCCGACATATTGCTTTTTCTCCGCCAGCCGGCGAAATGACCCAAGAAGATATGAGCTTAATTAATGTGAGTGATTCAGCGGTAAAAATTAACTTATGGTGGCAGAAACTGCAGCCAGCAGCAGAAGTAGAACAATAGCGATGAGCATAGTTAAAAAAATACGAACCGCCCTACGACAATTTGACGCCAAGCGCAGAAATCATTCGATAGCTTTAGAAGTCGGATTTTTAAAATTGTTAGTGCGGGGTAAAGGCCGCCAGCCAGAATTGCTCGAACCTAAGCAGGTAAAGCGGGTGCTGATTGTGCGTAATAACAAGCGCATTGGTAATATGTTCTTCTTACTCCCTTTTGTTAATTATTCTAAAGAACTGTACCCCAACGCAGAGTTTGATTTGTTATTAAGTGAGCCTTGGCAAGGCACTATTTTTGATAACTTGGGTTTGAAAAATGTCTATTACTCCCAATTTGGCGTTAAAAGCATATTTGATTTTTTCCGCACAATATCAAGCGTTAAGAAACAACAATACGATCTCATTTTATTGCCTTACGGGGGCTCGAGCGATCGTATTGTGACCGCCATGCTGAATGGTAAGAATGTGGTCGCTTTTTATGGCGCCGCAGATGCTGCGGTATGCAGCCACACGTTTAAATACCAAGCCAAATATAAGCATTTCGCGCTAAGCTGCATTGAGTTATTGGAGCAGTTAGGCCTGCCAGCCCCCGCGCAAGCGAGTGCGCGTTTAGTATTAAGTGACTCAGAGAAACAATGTGCCGCCGATGAGCTTAAGCTCTTGCTGGGAGAGCAAAACAACAAGCCTTGCCTTGCTTATTTTAGAGGCGCGCGTGGGGCAAAAGTGATTGCCGATAAAGACTGGCAGGCATTATTGGCTAAGTTTAAGCAGCACTATGCCGGTGACGTTAACGTTATAGAAATTTTAAGCCCAGACGTTACCCGCCCCTTAGCGGAAGCCGACTTTAGCTATTCAAATGGTGACTTGCGCAAACTTGCTGCATTTTTACAGCAAGTTCCGCTGTTTTTCTGCGGAGATACAGGCCCGTTGCACTTAGCTAGCTCGGCCGGAGCTTACTGTGTTGGGCTGTTCACTGTGACCAATGTGGCGCAATACGGTTGTTTGGGCGAGCACGTTGTTAATGTGACCGATTTAGATGCCATTCAGGCCCCTGCGTTGCTCGCCGAATTAGGCTTAGATTAAACTACTTTCGATAGTGACGGTCGTGCTGCCTAGCCCATAAATCGGCATATTTCACAAAGGTGGAATGTGCCGATAGCAGCGCGATTAAAAAGCCCGCTTTGCCATCTAAAAAGCCCCGTTTTAAAATATACATTTTGGCAAAACAGCCAATGGCATGTAATACGCCTTGGCTTAAGGTGGCGCGTTTGCCTCGCGCTTCACGTTGATCTGCCCAAGCTTTGGCATAACCGGCCGACTTCACTAAATAGTGCTCAATGTTGCGGTAGGAGTAATGCAGAATATCGCCATCTAATTCAGCGACTTGGCAACCTTCCGGCACGATTACCGATTCATGCACTAAGTTATCGTTATACTGAGTTAGTTGCCGTGGATAGAGACGAATATGGCGATAATACCAACCAGAATGTTTAAGAAAACGACCAAATACCCAGGTTAATTCATTCAGGTTGAATACGGTATTACTGGGCGGATTAACTAACATTTTTTGGATGTTGTCACGCAGGGTGGCGTCGATACGCTCATCGGCATCTACCGCTAAGATCCAGTCACTGCTGGCATAGCTTTGGGCCAATTGTTTTTGTTTACCAAAGCCTGGCCAATTGTCATTAGTGAATACATCTTGAGTATAGTGTTTTGCTAGCTCAACCGTGCCGTCGCTACTGCCTGAATCAACAACCACTATTTGGTCTACCCAAGTGAGGCTTTCCAAGCAATCCTTTAAACTATCTTGTTCGTTTTTAGTGATAATGATGGCGGTAATGCTGGCTTTATTCGCGCTCATAGTTGCTGCTCTTGTTTAATCGTTTCAAACATATCGATCACCGCATCGAGGGTAATCAGTTGCATGGCATCGGGGTTTTTCACTCGGCTGCGCCAACTTAATTGGCTGGCAGGTTTGCCTTGTTCTTTTTCTATTTCTTGTTGCCATACGCTCACTACATAGTGGCGATATTGATAAGGCCCTGTGCGCTGTGGGTTATGGTGAGCATATAAGCCTAGCACCGGTGTATTAACCGCCACTGCCATGTGAGCCGGCCCGGTATCGGGCGATATCAAGATATCTGCTTGGTCAATCAGCGCCCATAGCTGTGGCAAGCTGGTTTTACCGCACAGATTGCTTAGCCTACCCTTACAAGCTTGGTTTATTTGTTCAGATAGTGCCATTTCATTGTTGGCTGGGCTACCGATGAGGCTGACTTGGTAACCTTGGTTGAGGGCATATAGGGCAATGCCGACATAACCTTCTATGGTCCAATTTTTGTAGGCTTTGCTTGCGGCTGGGCAAATGAGTAGTTGCTTAGTATCTGTGTTGAGCAAGGTTTTTGCGTAATCACGGTCTTGCTCACTGAGCGGAACATGCCATTTAACTGGCTGCGGCGCTATATTTAGCTGGTTTAAAAATTGTAAAAATCCATCCAATACGTGGGGCGAATTTGCGGGTGATATTTTTTCGTTGGTAAATAACCACTGGCCGTCTTTGGCACGACTTCGGTCAAAGCCTATCCGCCGTTTGGCATTAATACAATAACTGACCAAGCTAGCACGTAGGGCGGCCTGCATGTGCCAGAGTACATCAAACTGTTGCGCCTTAAGTTGACGCTTTAGGCATAGCAATCCCCGCAAGCCGTCACGTTTGTCGTATATCACCACGTTAATATTGGTAAATAGTGCCAGTAGGTGTGCTTCGGCTTTACCACAAACCCAGGTAATGTCTGCTTCAGGCAGCGCCTGTTGCAGTTGTTGCACTACCGCTAGGGCGTTACACACATCACCAATCGCCGATAAACGAAGGATGCAGATTTTTTGAATGGCTTGAGTTGAGGTCATTTTGGCAAAAGTGGCGGATTTTCTTAAGTATTATGCTTTTTGCTGCCCGCGATGTAAAATTGTTGGGATATGTTTTGTAAGCGGTATTTATGCAGATAGAAAAACAAAAAACGGAAGATGGCTATCTATTCTTCAACCCTGCGGTGTGGGATCACGTGAGTGATGCTTATTTTGAGGTCCGCCATTGGCAACAAAACCGAGCCGTAGTGGGCCATGCAATGGGTCGAGGTAAAACCATATTTTTCCGTTTTCAGCACCGTGAGTGTGTATTACGCCATTATCATCGTGGTGGTTTAGTCTCAAAACTGAGCAACGATCGCTATTTGTATACCAGCCTCAAGCGGACGCGAGTATGGCGTGAGTTTTCACTGTTGATGAGCCTGAAAGCGCTGCAATTGCCGGCTCCATTAGCCATTGCCGGGCGCATTAAACGCAGTGGTATGAGTTTTCAAGCCGACCTGATATTGGAGCGTATTGATGGTGCTAAAGATTTAGCCCAGCTACTTAGTGAGCGCCGCTTGCCTTTGTCTTTGTGGCAAAAAGTGGGTGAAACCATCGCTTTATTTCACAAAGCGGGGGTGTATCACGCCGATCTCAACTTGCGTAATATTATGGTAGACGACCAGCAAAAGGTGTGGCTGATAGATTTTGATAGTGGTCGACTGTGTCGGCCCCGTAAAAAGTGGCAACAAGCCAATATTGCTCGTTTGTACCGTTCTTTAGAAAAAGAGCAAACTAAGCCAGGCTATTGTCATTGGTTGGAGTCTGATTGGCAGTATATGCTAGCCGCCTATAAAAATGCGCTCTAGTTATCAGGGCGAATCATTGGTGTAATTACCCGCTAAAAGATTTGCCCTGAGTAAACCACTTTAAGGCTCAGCCAATAAAGCGTTAAGGCTGCGAGCTAACGCGCCTTGGTTTTGTTTAACGATGTTTAAACCGGCTTCACCGGCTTGTTTTCGCTCGGTACTGTCGCTCAACCAAGCTTTCAACCAGTTAGCGAGTTGCTCGGTATCAGAGCTCAGTTTTAGCGCCCCTTGGGCTTGTAGCTGCTGGCTAATATCGGAGAAATTATAATCGTATTCACCGGCTACGCAAGGTAAACGCATTGCTGCTGCTTCTAAATAGTTATGCCCCCCTACTTTCACCAATGAACCACCAATGAAGGCAACATCAGCGCAGCCGTACATTAGCATCATCTCGCCCATGGTATCGGCTAGGTAGACGGTCTGCTCGACGCTAGGCGTTTGTTGTAAGCTGCGCCGAGCGCAGGATAAACCGCGCTCAGCAATTAGCTCTGCCACGTGGTCAAAACGCTCTGGGTGGCGCGGGACTAAAACCAACACACTGTCGGGCAGTTGCGTTCGTACTTTTTGCATAACCTCTAGTATCAGCTCGTCTTCACCTTTATGGGTACTGGCGGCTATCCACACTAAACGCTGATCAAATAATTGACGACGAAGCAAGGCCGCTTGCTGCTGGATGGTTTCGGTATTGGGTAAATCATATTTGATTGAGCCACTTACCATTAGCTTTGCGGCATCGACACCTAATAGATTAAAGCGCTGAGCGTCATCTTGGTGTTGAGCCAATACTAAGTTAATGTTTGAAAACAACTGGCGGCTAAATGTTTTAAAGCGCAAATAACGCTGGCAAGAGCGTTGTGACATGCGGGCGTTGAGCAAGGACACGGGGATCTGTTTCTTACCGCAAATGCTTAGCCAATTTGGCCACAGTTCGGTTTCCATTATCCATAGCTTTTTGGGTTGATGCTTGTGAATGAATAGACTGATACACGGCCATAAATCGAAGGGGGCGTAACGGTGAACCACCAGCTCGCCGAGTTTATTGGCAACTTGCTCTGCACCCGTCGCGGTGGTGGTGGTGACTAATATGCAAAGTTCAGGTTGCTGTTGTTTAAGTTGCTTGATCAGTGGTGTTGCGGCGATAACCTCACCCACTGATACGGTATGCAACCATAAATCTACGCCGGTCACTTTTTTACTAAAACCAAAGTGCTCTACCCAGCGCTTGCCTACCGAAGGCTTGCCTGCTTTGGGCCAGTACAGTTTGTACATAGCCAAAGGCAATAAGGGGATGAGCAGTAAATTGTAGAGTAATTTCATTAGCACAATCATCACCTAATGGTGTCTAGGGGGGACTGAACCGCCAGGCCTTTATCAATTAAAAATTGGCGCTCTTGCTCGGCAAAACTGTGCGTATAAGAAAACTTATTACTATCATGACTGGCTACCAAGTTGACCACCAGAAAATAGCCTGCCACCAACATTATGATTTTAGCGAGACGTTCTGGTTGGCTGTTTTGCCAGCGCTGTGCTTGGTATAACACTGGAAATAGAGCAAAGCCAAAGGTAATGATTAGATGCCAATATGAGAAGATAATAGGCGACAAAATGGCAGAGATAATAATACCGAGTACGGCTGAAAATGCGTAATGCATTAACCAATCTTGATTCGATAGGTTTAAAGCCTTACGAGAGCGCCAATGTGGCTTTATTCTTCGCCAAACTCTTTGGTTAATCCCCCAAGATACGATCACTGTTAAGCCCCCAACCACATATAAAACAGCCTGCCACAGATAATTAATTGCCATGCGTAACCAATTAATATCTGTTAGCCATAAAAATTCGGCGTCGGTAATTATTCGGTTAGAAAATAAGAAAGAGCTGTAACGTAGCCAGTAGAGTACCGACTTGAATACAGGATAGACATGCACTCCGCCCCAACCAATGTAGCGATCTGACTCTTGCCCCTGTATTGCTTGATTGGCTTGTAATTCAATGAGGTAAGGGATTAATGAAACGAAAATAGTTGCACAACCAAAGATGATCCCTAGCCAATGCACATGAATGAGTCGACGGTAAAACAAGTAAGCAGACATCACGGCTAATATTGGCCATGAGTAATGTAATTGCATGGCAAAGCCAATGGCGATGACATTTAGAAAACTAAAAATAAAAGAGCGTTGTTGGCTCATGTTAAAGGCTGACCAGCAATGCAGCGCAGCAAAGAAACATAGGTAGGCAGGGTTGTAAATTAAGCTATCAAATAAGAACCAAGGATTAAGCAAGTAAAGCACCAAAAAGCTTAACCTCACTACGGGGCTAAATATCTGTTTAATGACTAAATCAAACAGTAGAAACGACACCACCCGCAATGCAAGCAACAATAGCATCGGCGCCCATGCGGAATTCCATATTAATAAGGGAATTCCAACAATATAGGTTGATAAAGAACCGGGTACGTTACCCACTACGCTGGCAGCATTGCCGTAGCTCAGCCAGTTGTTTTGATAGGCCCCCAAATAGCCCTTAATCAGCATTTGAGTTTGGTCGCCGGTTAAGATTTGGTTTGAAGCGTATATCAACGAGAGGGCAACTGCGCTGAGAAATACCAGCCAGTAGATGCTGTTAAAGTGTTTTTCTAAGGTTTGATGCAAAGATACGGTTGAGTTCATTATGTTTAGCTTAATTGATTTAAGAGGCTTCTGCGCGCGCAAAAGTCCAAAAGCGGTGAATAACAAAAGTGATGGCGGGTAGTAATACAATCACTAAGCTTACTTTTAAAAAATTTGGATAGGTGGTTAATTGTGATGATAACCAAACCGATAGGCTTAATGCGCCCAATTGCACCACAAAAAACCGCAGTGCATTATTAATCGCCAGCTCTTTTTCAAATACCCACAGTGTTTGTACTAAGTAAGAGAAGATAAACGCTAAGCTAAACCCCACTAGGTTGGCCGCTATAAACGCCAAGGGCCATAGTTCGAGTATTATTAACGCCAAGCTAAAGTGAATAAGAGTCGCCACGCCGCCGGCAAGAGCATATCTAACTATTCTTAATGCAAGCAATCTGTTGATGAGCTGTGCCATCGTCTAGTTGTCATCTTCAATGATATATATAGGGCGACGTTTTGACTCCATAAATAGCCGACCGATATATTCCCCCAATACGCCAAGGCCGATTAACTGCACCCCTCCTAGGAATAGCACAATGGTAATCAATGAAGCATAACCCGGCGCATCAATACCAAACATTAGGGTTTTCATTACGATGGCGCTGCCGTATACAAAAGCTAATACTGATATTAGCATACCCACATATAGCCATACCCGTAACGGTGCGGTGCTAAAACTGGTGATACCTTCTAGGGCAAAATTCCATAACTTCCAGCCATTAAAACTGGTTTCTCCGGCTATTCGTGGGTCGCGCTTATATTCAACTACTTTGGTTTTGAAACCTACCCATGAAAAAATACCTTTCATAAATCTTTGGTTTTCGGGTAATTGCTGAATGGCTCTCACCACTCGGCGGGTCATTAAGCGGTAATCGCCGACATTTTCCGGAATTTTTACGTGGGAGATTCTATTGTGGAATTTGTAAAACAATTCGGCGCTGAGTTTTTTAGCAAGGCTGTCACTGGTGCGGTCGATACGTTTGGCTACTACAACATCGTAGCCATTGTTCCATTCTCGCAGAAAATCGTGGATAAGTTCTGGTGGGTCTTGCAAATCAACATCGATAGGAACAATCACTTCTCCCTTAGATAAGTCTATACCGGCGGTTAAAGCGGCCTCTTTGCCGAAATTTCTGGCAAGATTGACCACTCGAAGCCCTGCATGTTGGCTTTGTAGTGTCTTCAAATTCTCTAGGGTCTGATCGCTGCTACCGTCGTTGATAAAGATGATTTCATAGCTCAGCTGAGTGTTGTCCAATTCCGGAATCATCGTGTCGATGAATAAACCTACCGTGTCTTGTTCGTTATAACAGGGGCAAACTATCGAGATAACAGGAGTGTTAGTACTCATATGATTCCTTTAAACCGTTTAAATATTAAAAGTGTAGCTAACTGAGAAGTTTAGCCATAGCTGAAATGGCTTGTTCTGGCGCTAGTTCACTTAAACATTTCATATGGCCAAATTTACAGGTTTTCTTAAAACAAGGTCGGCACTCAATATCGGTGTGCAGTATTTCAGCCGTTTCACTGAGCGGCGGCGTATATTGTGGGGACGAAGACCCATATACGGCAATTAACGGTAGTTGCAGGGCAGCAGCAATATGCATCAGACCTGAATCGTTACTAACGGCTAAACTGGCTAAGGCCATTAAGTCGATGGCTTCTGCTAATTGAGTTTTACCCGCAAGGTTGTAGCAGTCAGCTTGTTGCTCTGCGGGTAAATTAGCGATGATTTGCTCACCGACCGCCTGGTCTTTATCGGAGCCAAAAATCCACACTTGGCCATGACGCTGCTCGATCCAGTGTTGAGCAACGGTGGCATAATGCTGTTCTGGCCAACGTTTAGCGGGGCCAAATTCTGCCCCAGGGCATAGCGCGAGTATTGGCTGCTGGTTGCTCAGTTGCAGCTGTTGAAGTGCGGCCTGTTGGTTATTGGCGTTGGCGGTTAAGGCCGGGTGAGCATAGCTGGGTAGGTCTTTGGCAGAGCCCATTTGGTGTTTGTCATGAGCAAGCGAAACATAGCGTTCTACCATCAAGGGGAAGGCCTGTTTGTTGCTACGTAGATCGTTGAGCAAGCCATAGCGACTTTCACCTTTCCAGCCTGTTCGGCGCTTAATCCCAGCAAATAAGGGGATTAAAGCTGATTTTAGTGAGTTGGGCTGAGTGATTGCCCAGTCATAATGTTGCTCTTTTAGTTGTCTCGCTAACGCCCAGCGAACAGCGAGTTGTAAATCACCATGGCCAAGCGGCATACGCAGCGCGTTGTCGACTTCAGGCATACGTTCTAATAACGCGCGACACCAATCGGGGGCGAGTACGTCAAGCTGAGCGTGTGGATACAGTTGCTTAAGCGTTTTATATAAGCTTTGTGACATCACCATGTCACCGACCCAAGACGGGCCCACCACCAAAATTTTCATCGTGTACCTAAATAAAAGGGGACCGTTGAGTCCCCATTGTTTATTTGAGAGCTATTTATTCAACCAAGCCATGTATTCGGCAACGCCTTGGGCGACGTCTTTAAACGGTTCGGCGTAGCCTGCTGCGCGAAGTTTGTCGATGTTAGCTTGAGTAAAGCTTTGGTAACGGCCTTTCAGATGATCAGGGAAAGGAATATATTCAATTTCACCTTTTTGGTGATGATTGATGACCGCTTCAGCCACAGAGCGGAATGGTTCTGCTTGGCCGGTCCCTAGGTTGAAGATGCCGCTTTGATCGGGGTTTTTCCAGAACCAAAGATTCACTTTGACTACGTCGCCGACGTAAACGAAATCGCGGCTTTGGCCGCCGTTGCCGTAACCGTCGTAACCTTCAAATAGTTTAGGGTTTTGGTCATCGTTAACTTGATTATTCAAGTGGAAGGCAACACTTGCCATGCTGCCTTTGTGTTGTTCACGGGGACCGTATACGTTGAAGTAACGGAAGCCAACGACTTGCGAGTCAATGTCTGGCAATAAGCGGCGCACGTAGTTATCAAATTGCAGCTTTGAATAACCGTAAACATTCAGTGGGCCTTCGTATTGTTTCTCTTCGATAAAAGTATCGGTATCACCATAGGTGGCCGCAGAAGAGGCGTACAAGAAAGGAATGCGGCGGTCTAAACAGTAATGAAGTAATTCTTTTGAGTATTCATAATTGTTTTCCATCATGTATTTGCCATCCCACTCAGTGGTAGCAGAGCATGCGCCTTCATGGAAAATGGCTTCGATTTTTTGACCGTATTCAGCGCCGATGTCTTCACCGGATACAATGCGGGCAATGAAGTCGTCTTTGTCGAGATAGTCGGCAATGTCTAAATCGACTAGATTAACGAATTTAGTGCCGTCTTTTAGGTCGTCGACCACGATGATGTCGTTATGACCTTGCTCATTTAAGCTCTTTACAATATTGGCGCCAATAAAGCCCGCCCCGCCTGTTACGATAATCATAATTCAACCATTCCCAAAATTGCCGTTAATCTAAGGATTTTATGCTGTGACGAAGCGAATAGCAATTGGCTGGGCAGTGGAATGCAGCGAAGAAAAACTGGATTTTGGCAGCGTTTGCAGGTATCACAGTAATATAACGGAGAACTTTTTAGCCAAATGAAAACTAAAGATAAAATTATCCACACCTCTTTGCAGCTCTTCAACGAACGAGGCGAACGCCAGATCACGACCAATCACATTGCCGCAGAGTTAGGTATTAGCCCCGGTAATCTGTATTACCACTTCAGCAATAAACAAGAAATTATACGCAGTATCTTTCAGCTTTATGTTGAGCAGCTTGAATGCAGTTTTCGTCCACATGCCGATCAGCTGCTAAGCCTTGATCATTTAACTCAATATTTGGATGCCAGTTTTGAATTAATGTGGCGCTTCCGTTTTTTATTCGCCAATTTGTTAGAGCTGTTGGCGCGAGATGCCGAACTAGAAGCGCAATATCAAGATTTGCAACTCGAACTATCAGCTTGGAGTAGTGACATATTGATACAGCTGAGAGACAGCCGCTTCATTAGTGGCGATGACGCCACCATGGTGGAGTTAGCTGACAGTGTTAAATTCATTATTGGTGCATGGATTGGCTACCAAAGCGCTCAGTTAAAAGGTGGAGAAATCACTAAACCACGGTTGTATCAGGGAGTATTAAAAATACTGTTTACTCTGCGCCCTTATTTCACCGAAGAGTCGATGAGCATCTATCATCGTTTGTACGATCACTATGTAAAATGTGCTGAACATAGCTAACAGTTATTAATTTAGATAAAAGGCTGTATTTGCCAAATAAAACACTATAATTCAGTGATTGTTCTGGTTTTTAATAGGGTTTGGTATGACGGCGGCTTTTTCAACATTCATTTCACAGCAACTGCAACAAGTTAAAGATGACGGTTTATATAAACATGAACGCGTGATTAACTCGCAACAGCAAGCTTCGATTGCTGTTGAACAAGGCCGAGTGGTTAACTTTTGTGCCAACAATTATTTAGGTTTAGCCAACTCGCCAGCCCTTATTAACGCGGCTAAAGCAGGTTTAGATAGCCATGGTTTTGGAGCAGCCTCAGTACGATTTATCTGTGGTACTCAAGATATACATAAACGCTTAGAGCAAGGCTTAAGTGAATTTTTAGGAATGGAAGATACCATTCTTTATTCATCGTGTTTTGATGCCAATGCCGGCTTGTTTGAAACCCTATTAGGCCCTGAAGATGCCATTATCTCTGATGCCTTGAATCATGCTTCAATCATCGATGGTGTTCGTTTGTGTAAAGCTAAGCGTTTTCGTTATGCCAACAACAATTTGGTTGAGTTGGAGCAGTGTTTAAAAGACGCCGACGCTGCAGGTGTGCGCTTTAAACTGATTGCTACCGACGGTGTATTTTCAATGGACGGGGTTATCGCTAACTTGCCGGGTATTTGTGATTTAGCAGATAAATACGATGCCATGGTGATGGTAGATGATTCGCATGCCGTAGGTTTTGTTGGTCAACACGGCCGTGGTACCCACGAGTACCACCAAGTGATGGATCGCGTAGACATTATCACTGGCACCTTGGGTAAAGCCATGGGTGGCGCCTCTGGTGGCTTTACCTCTGCAAAGAAAGAAGTGGTTGATTGGTTACGCCAACGCTCACGCCCTTATTTATTCTCAAATTCATTGGCGCCATCGATAGTGACGGCGTCGTTAAAAGTACTAGCGCTGTTAGCCGACGGTGATGCCCTGCGTAAACAGTTATGGGACAACGTTGCCTATTTCAGAACTGAGATGAGTAAGGCTGGTTTTACCTTAGCGGGCGCCGATCACGCGATTATTCCGGTCATGTTAGGGGATGCCAAGCTTGCCAGTACTTTTGCTGATAAGTTGTTAGAACGCGGCATTTACGTGATTGGTTTTTCTTTCCCTGTGGTGCCTAAGGGCCAAGCACGGATTCGTACTCAAATATCGGCAGCACATACTCCTGAGCAGTTAGCCCATGCAGTAGCGGCGTTTACCGAGGTAGGTAAAGAGCTAGGAGTCATTGCATGAGCATAAAAGCACTGGCAAAAACCAAGGCTGAGCCAGGTATATGGATGACTCAAGTTGAGATGCCTAAATTGGGTCATAACGATCTGCTGATTAAAATAAACAAAACCGCCGTTTGTGGCACCGATGTGCACATCTACAACTGGGATGAATGGTCGCAAAAAACCATTCCAGTGCCAATGGTGATAGGCCATGAATATGCCGGTGAAGTGGTTGATATAGGCCAAGAAGTTCGAGGTTTTAGTATTGGTGATCGGGTCTCTGGTGAGGGCCATATAACTTGTGGGCATTGCCGAAACTGTCGCGGTGGCCGTACTCATTTATGTCGCAATACCGTAGGCGTGGGCGTTAATCGCACCGGCTGTTTTTCTGAATACTTAGTGATACCGGCGGTGAATGCATTTAAGTTACCTGATGAAATTAGTGATGATTTAGCCGCCATTTTCGACCCTTTTGGTAATGCTGTTCACAGTGCTTTGTCGTTTGATTTAGTGGGTGAAGATGTGCTTATCACCGGTGCTGGGCCAATTGGCGTAATGGCGGCAGCGATATGTAAGCACGTAGGTGCCCGCCATGTCGTGGTTACCGATGTTAACGATTATCGGCTAGACTTGGCCAAAAAAATGGGCGCAACTCGGGTCGTTAATGTTGCTAAGCATTCTCTTAGCGATACCATGAGCGAGTTAAAAATGACCGAAGGCTTTGATGTTGGTTTGGAAATGTCGGGTGTGCCCAGTGCCTTCAGCTCGATGTTAGAGTTAATGAACCACGGTGGCAAAGTGGCGATGCTGGGCATTCCGCCCAGTGATATGGGCATCGACTGGAGCCTAGTCATCTTTAAAGGCTTAGTGATTAAAGGGATATATGGCCGAGAGATGTTTGAAACATGGTATAAAATGGCATCTTTGGTACAATCTGGCCTCGATTTAAGTCCCATTATCACTCACCATTATTCAGTTGATGATTTTCAACAAGGTTTTGACGCGATGCGCTCTGGGCAAAGTGGTAAGGTGATTTTAGATTGGACCTAGAGTAATGGTTTGTCTTTAATCTATTGGTGAGCGAAGCTTGTTTTTGTATTAATTAGGGGTGCTTGTGGCTAATTTGGTAAAAGTTATTTCGGCAACGGTTGCGGCAGAAGTTACTCGCCTCGCCTATTTTGTAACCAAACCTTTTATGAAAAAAAGAGTTTGGTTACTTTGTGAGACTGCCAGCCAAGCCCAAGAAAATGGCTATGAACTGTTTCGTTGGATAAGAGAAAACAAACCAGAGATCGATGCCTATTATGTAATTAAACGTGATTCCCCTTCGATTGATAAGTTTTTATCTGAACAGGAGTGGCTAGCTCTAGGCTCATTAAAGCAGCTGTTCTACATGTACCATGCAGAAGCCATTATTTCTACTCACGGCTTATGGATGATTCCTGATGAGTTAGGTATTTTAAAAAAACTGACCAGTAAAACCTTAAAAGCTAAGCGAGTCATGTTAAACCATGGCGTGGGTTTCCTGAAAAATGGCAAACAGTTTTACCATAAGACGGTGTTCCCCTTAAATAATCAAATCATGGCTTTATCACCAAAACATAAAGCAATATTTGTCGAAGAGTATGGCTACGATGATAGTGAGGTAAAGGTTGCTGGTTACCCTCGGTTTGACGGAATGACTGATTTAAGTGCTCAATCCAAGTGGCCTAATCTGATTGTTTATATGCCGACCTTTCGGGACAACGAACAACATTTAGGTGATGGCTTTACCCAAACTGAGCTTTTTAAACACACGGAAGCACTGTTAAAAAGTGATAGTTTTAAGCAACACTTAGAACAGAATGATGCTCATATTGCGGTCTACCTACATCAAAATATTCAAGCTTGTTCACAGTACTTTGATAGCTTGTCTTCTTCGCGTATTCACATTGTTAGGCAGGGACAGCATTCGGTTACTGAATTATTAAGAATGGGCAAATTATTGATCACCGATTACTCAAGCGTGTTCTTTGACTTTGTGTATATGAATAAACCGTTTATCTCCTATCAGTTTGATTATGAAGAGTTTATTGGGGCTAGAAAAAACAAAGCATTTATCGATATTCGACATGATCTACCGGGTTACGTGGCAAATACACCCTCAGAATTAGAGCAACAAATTGCCCAAGTATTTGCCGATGGATTTGCGCTACTGCCTGCCCACCAAGACAAGGTTAAACAGTACTTCAGTTTTCAAGATCAGAACAATTGTGAGCGAGTTTTTAACGCTATTAACCAGCGTTAATAGCGCAGAGAAGCGTTAAGCTTGTTCTTTATACATGTTTTCTAGTACTTTTCTTAATATCGAGCTCGAGGTGTGTTCGGTATAAGAGAAGTAAACAATTTCTACACCGACTTCATTAAATGACTCTTCTAATTTTGTCCATTTCTCTGTGCCTTTCCAGTCATCGCCAACAAACATTTTGTCAAATTTTAAGTTGTTCCACGCTTCCATTTTGTCGTAGTTCACTTGCGGAGAGACTTCGTCGACAAATTTTATTGACTCAACAATTTTTAGGCGCTCTTGGAAGGGAATGATCGGCTTTTTGCCTTTGGCTGCAATTGAAAGCTCGTCAGTGGTAACACCGACTATCAAATAGTCACATTCTAACCTAGCGCGCTGTAAAACGTTGAGGTGCCCAATGTGGAACATATCAAACACGCCAGTGGTGTAACCTATCTTTTTCATACTTTACTCTGCTTATTAAAAGTGACGATTATAAAATTTTAGCTCTGATTGAGAGGCTTAAGGAAGTCTAGTGAGATATAATACAACGATTACTCAGAGTTTGCGCTAATAGAAGGTTTACAGCTTGCTTAAAGATAATACGCTTGGTCGATTGTTTAAGTTTAGGGATAGCTTGAATTTTATTATTGGAAAGTACTTGTTTGATAAATCGGTAGACAAATTTGATGTCAGTACGCCAATCAAAAGCCTATTGTTAATTCGTGGTGATGGCAAAATTGGTGACAGCATCGTATCTTCATTTCTCTATCGAGAAATAAAAAAGCACCAGCCTGAGCTCAACATCGGCGTATTATGCACCGCTAACTCGCAGCATTTATTTAATAACGACCCATTCATCGACCAAGTACATTGTTACCCTAAGCGGCCTAAATTATGGCAAGTTAGCCGGCTTATCGGGGCGTTACCGCATTATGATGCCGTGGTTTTTTTGCCTGAAGTACTAAAAGCGCGTGATTTTTTGATGTTACGTTGCTTGAAGGCCAGGGCCAATGTTGGTGTAGCAAAAAATGTAGCCTTGATTAATTGCAACATTGCAGAGAAAGTGAGCGGGCAACATAGTCAGCAGTACTTTGTCGAAGCGGCTAAGCAACTGGGAATAGACGTTGAAGACTTGAGCTATAGGTTTAACTTATCCCAAGCCATTGAAGATGACATTTTGGCATTTCTAGGGGACAAGAAAGGACGTTATATTGCTTTAAATGCTTTTGGTAATACTCAAAAACGTTCTTTCAGCGAAGCGCGCCTTCGGGAGGTTATCGCAGCGCTACGAGATGAATTTCCCCAGTATCCACTGGTTATATTGAGCTCGCCGGTGACTCAGAAATTGGTTAATAAAGTCGTCGCCGAGGTTGATCACGTTTTTTGTCTTAGTAATACAACAACTGTTGAACAGAATGCAGCTTTAATCAAGTTTAGTCAGTTGTTTGTTAGCGTAGATACCGCAACTGTTCACTTAGCGCATTGTTTCAATACCCCAATGGTTGCCATCTATCGTCAAGACCCTGAAAACTTTGCCATGTGGGCACCCAACTACCAACCCACAAAAGCTATCTTTGCCAGAGCCGTGGTGAACAAACTAGAAGAAGTTAATGTGGGTGAGTTTGACCTAAATGAGCTGCTTCTCAAGATTAATGACTTATTGCAGAACACACAGTGAGATATTGGTAGATGAAAATACTCGTCATAAGCTTGGAGCGTTCAGCCCAACGAAGAGAACGTATAACTCAGGAGTTTAGTAAGCTTGGCCTTGAGTTTGAGTTTTTTGATGCCGTTGATGGTGCTAAAGGCTATCATCCTTTGTTTGATAAATACGATGAAAAAAGGGCGAAATGGCAAGGAGGGTCGGGCTTAAACGCTGGAGAGTTGGGCTGTTTTGCTAGTCACTTTTTAATATGGCAAAGATGTATAGAATTAAACGAACCTGTACTGGTTTTTGAAGATGATGTGCTGATCCCGGATGATTTCTCTCAAATATTCTCTTTGCTTGATGATGTATTACCGCGCTACCAATATATTAAATTAGGTCGGGGCCGATTGCGCTCGCTGTGGCCGGTGGGTGAATTTGTAGAAGAGCAACCCTTAGGGCGGTTAAAGATAGTTAAATACATGCGCCAAACCGATTGTGCTCATGCCTACGCCTTAACCCCAGATGCTGCTAAACGGTTTGTTGATAATGCCAGCCGCTGGATTTTTCCAGTAGATGACTACATGGATAAAGAGCATCTCAGCAAAGTACTTCAGTTTGGTGTGGAGCCGCGCTATGTGTTTCAACGCGGCGAAGATTCAGATATTAAACAAACTATTGACGATAATACTCAGCGAAAACGTATTAGCACTATTAGGCGCATTCGCCGAGAGTATTATCGATACCGTGATAAATATGCCTGTAACTGGATTAACTATGGTTATTGGTTCAAAAGAAAATTAGGCCTTAATAAATAGTGACTGAGGTTTTAGCGGTAAGCTGCGCTGAACGATTCAGCGCTGCCTCCATCCTTATCGTTTTTGACGAATCCCAAATTCAGTCCAAGCCTGCTGTTGCTGTTTTACGGCTTTAAACAATGCATCATTCTCGCTAGAGCGCGGCAGCTCCTGATGATAAATATGTACTTGCGTCGCCTTATAGAATAAGGGATGGATATCGATTCCTAACAACCTTAGTCGGAACTCCGGGTCGCTGTCTTCACCAGTGCCGGCTGCTTCGTAGCGCTCATCAAAACCATTAATACCTAATAGATCCGCTTTGTGTAGTGAGAAATTGCAGCCCACAATGCCCTTATTGGTTTTTTGCAGGTATCGTCTAATTTTGTTAGATGGAATTCGTATTCCTTTTTCGATGTTTTTACCGCGACCTAAGATATAGCCCCAAACTAGAGGCCAAAAATGCGACTGTACAAAATTTGCAGGGTGTTGAGTTAGCTGCAATTGCTGAGTCATTTGTGGCGATAAATCAGCGCGACGGCCATTTAAACAGCGGCCTAATTGGGCTTCGCTTAAATGGTCTTCTACAAAGTATGTTTGCGGAACGCAATCACCATCAATGAAAATCAAGTATTCAGCTTGAGCTGCTTGCACCGCTAAATTTAAGCAACGGTTTTTACGAAATCCTTTATCTTCATGCCAAACATGTTGAATCTGTAAGGCACTGTGTTGCTGTAAGGCTTCTAATTGTTCAACCGAAGCATCATTAGAGCCATCATCGGCAATCACGACTTCAAAGTCGGTCATGCTTTGCGCTTCTAATGCGCTAAGAACTAACTTTAATGCCTTGATATTATTATAAAAAGCCACTACTACAGAGGCTTTAGGGGCGCTGTTTGAGCTCATTAATGGTGTTTTCTCGTTTTTTTATAAGTGTAGTTGCCTTTAATCTTCCGCCACAAGCCGAATTTTGTGGTGCTAGGGAACATGACGATTCGTCTTATTTGTTGCAGATCTTGATGCATACCCACTGGGCCTGAGTCGGTGGCAACGGTATAGGTATAAGCGGCTTGTTTGGCGAGCTGTTTAGTCTTGTCGTTATGGTTGCCGTATGGGTAGGCAAAGGTACTGAGTTTGCGCCCTAATAAACCTTCTAATTCAGCTTTGTTTTGCTCAATTTCTTGTTGTTGTTCTACTTCACTCAACTCTGCCAATTTAGGGTGGTTAAGCGTATGTCCGCCAATTTCAACATAACCGCTTTGGTCGATTTGGCGCATGGTTTGGTGGCTCATCAGCTCAAAGCGTTGGTCAGGTTTAGTGGGGTGTTCCACGTCCCAGCGATTGTGGTCAGTGCCTGTTACCGCATAGATAACCGCCTTAAATTGGTACTTTTTAAGTAGCGGTAATAGCAAGTCAAAGTTGTCTTGGTAGCCATCGTCAAAGGTTAGAATAATGTAGCGCTTGCCGTGATTAAAACGGTGCTCTAAGCCTATTTGGGCTAATTCGGTAAAGGTGATGGGAGTTAAGCCCATGCGCTTTATAGTTTGAAAATGTTGTTCTAAGCGCGCTAGCGTTATATAGGTTCCGTAGGCACCTTTTTGGCTATCATCTTGAGTAACACGGTGGTACATAATGATAGGCACCTCGCGTTGCTTGGTATAGACATACGCCGTTTGATAAAGCCTCACTAGCTTTTGGCACACTTCGTCTAAGTCATACTCAGCGCGAATTGCGCTGACCAATTGATCACTGACTTCAGTCTCTGTAGTCGCGGTGACTAGCTGTTGAGCCAGTAGTGAAAAATCGATATCGAGTTCAGTTTTGCCGTCATCAGCGACATCACCAAAATTACTGGCTAAGGCCGCTGGTAGGTTATCGAGAGTTATTAAGCCTAAGGCTTTGGCCTCTCCTACGGCAAACACCGGTTTTTTACAGAGTAATGCTTCCATGGCGACGCGACCTGCACCAATAACGAGATCAGCTTGGCTTATGGTTTGGCGTATATCTTTGCTGTAGCCGCAAAATTCCACTTGGCCTTCAAATTCAGTAAAACGGTCAGCTATTTTGCTACCACTGATGATTTGCACGTGGTTGGCGCCTAGGTCAATAGATTGTTTTAACAGTTGGTATACCAACTCACCTTTAGGGCCGGTTAGTCGACCGATTATTTGAATAATGGGCTTTGAGTTATTGGCTTTTGCTAATGGGCTAAATTGTTGGCTATTTACACCGTTGCGCACCACACTAACTTGTTGTTTTGGCACACCGAGATCGCGAATGATTTGCTGGGCAATATTTTCGCATACGGCTACCGCATGAAAGCCCAAAGCATGGAATTTTTTGCGAGAGCGATGCACCGGTTGCCGACCATGTACAGTGGTAATCATCGGTGTATTGGTGATTTTGCACGCCACATAGGAAGACCAGCCAGACGCTCGGCTATGGGCATGAACTAATTGAATTTTATATCTAATAATCAGATAGATTAGATAGAATACATGCCATACTCTGCGTAGCAGACTACGTTTATTAAAACGTAGCTTAAAATGTGGCCCTTGATGAGGACAAGTTAAGGTATCTGATACATAGAATACTTGATGTCCTCGCTGAGTGAGGCGATCACCCACTTGAGTAGCGTATACTTCAGCTCCGGTTACTTCGAGTTGTGATAGAGCCATCAAAATATTCATAAAGATGAGAGACCTTGCTGTTGTTTGATAACATATTCTACAGAACTGACTTGGTTACGCCTAGTCAATGTGTGAAGGTCTGATTTAGTGTTTGGTTTGTGATTAATAATGATTAAAGGCGGTAATAGATTTTTGTGAGTAAGTCATCAAAAAAAACAACTCCTTTGTTAGGGTACATCAAGCATCTAATGGGACTGTTTGTGGTGCTAACCTTGCTCGTGACTGGGCAAGCGCAAGCACGAACCGCTCGAGTTTTATTGCTAAATTCCTATCAGGCTGGCTTACAGTGGGATGCTAGCTTTGATTTAGGTTTACGCCAAGAAGTGGGAGAACACTCCGTGTGGTTTTATAACCATAGGGTGGAATCAACACCGCGTAATGACGACAGTTATGCTTCGGCGCAAATCGACTTACTCAATGAAGTAGTGCTGCATTATCAATTTGACTTGATTGTAGCGCTAGGCCAACAAGCTTTAGATATTGCCACATCATTACAAGATGCTGGCGTACTTCGAGCCCCTATTGTGGCAGCTGGCGCAGATTTAACGGCGTATATGGAGCCGAGAGAACGGCATATTACCGGGGTGCACCAGCACTTAGCCTTGCGTGAAAACCTATTGCTGATTCGCCAGCTCAGCCCCGAGCTTGAATCGATTCACTTATTGGTTGATAGCTCGTCAAATGGTAAGCGGATTGCTAGCGAGTTTGCTCAATTAGCCAAGCAATTTGCGCTCACTTATACCGTTTGGCACAACCAAGATTACGAGGAAATAAAAGCCAAAACGTCGATACTTAATCCAAATGATGCGATTCTTTTTGGAGTATTACAGCAATCTTTAGCCAGCAATATCGCTCTTTCTGAGCAACAGATAGCGTCTTTGTCGGAGGTGTCTCGCGCCCCCATTTATAGCCTGTGGCAACATGCTATTGGTCATGGTGCGGTGGGTGGTTTTGTTACTTTGCCTGAGCAGTTAGGAAAGGCTACAGGCTCGATGGTCTTGCAAGTATTACAAGGCACCGATGTGCGTGATATAGCGATAAGTGCGCGAGAGCCGCAAACTTACCTGTTTGATTATGCGCAACTAGAGCGCTGGAAGATTCCGTTGTCGAATTTGGACGAAAATGCCAGCTTCCTCAATCAGCGGATATTTCAATCTT
Organism: Agarivorans sp. TSD2052; assembly: GCF_023238625.1. NCBI lineage: Bacteria > Pseudomonadati > Pseudomonadota > Gammaproteobacteria > Alteromonadales > Alteromonadaceae > Agarivorans > Agarivorans sediminis. The sequence continues at coordinate 4,447,082 of NZ_CP096670.1, read as the reverse complement.
GGCAACAGCGTTATCAAGTTGTGCTTGCCCTCGTTATTGTCGCATTAGCAGCAATGTTGCTGATTATTTGGGGCTTTCGTTCTAAGCGTAAGGTTGTTGAGCAACTGGATGAGAAAAATGCGTATTTGTCTTCGTTATTTGATTTTACCGATCAGGCCTGCGGCCTGCTTGATGAAAATGGACACGTACTGGTACTAAATCAAGCCTCTAGGGCTCTATTAGGTGATAGAGCGGATTATTTAGTGGGTAACTCCTTGCTGGATAGTGCTATCTGGCAGCATCAGCCAGAGTTAAAACAACAAATAAGAAATGGCATTGCCGAGTGCTTAACGGGTGAGCGGGTTAAATTTCAAGCAGAGTTACAGCAAGAGTCACAATCGTGTTTATACGATATTTCAATTAGCCCGCAATTAAATGACCGTAAGCAAGTGAAAAAAGTGCTTATAGAGCTGCGCGATTTAAGTTTGTTGCAACAACGGCAGCGCCAACTTAGTCAAAGTGAGCTGCACTATCGTATGCTGTTTGACCAAAGCCCCGCCATGTTGATGTTAGTCAACCGTTTAGGGGTTATTGTTTGTTGCAATCACTTACTGGCTAAGCATTTAGGCTTTGCTAGAGAGCACCTTGACCTTTCCCAACTGCGCAACCTGTATAGTGATAGCGAGCAAAAGTTATCAATAATGGAGTATTTAAATAGCCAGAGTGTGGCGAAGGCAACCCGTGAGATTGCCTACCAAACCCGCCAAGGAAAGCAGCTGTGGTTTAAAGAATCAATGGTCAAAATAGAAGATGAAGATGTCTTTATGGTGGTGTGTGAGGATGTTACAGCCACCATTAATTTGGCGAGAGAATTAGACTTCCACGCAAACTTTGATTTGCTTACAGGCATCTATAATCGCGGTTACTTTGAGCGCAGGTTAAATCTGCTGTTGCAGCAAGGACAAGCTAGCAGCGGTGAGCATGCCTTATTGTTTATAGACTTAGCCCAGTTTAAAGTGATCAATGATACTTTTGGTCACGGTTCAGGAGACCAAGCGCTTAAACAAGTGGCCAATGTTTTAGAATTATTGATTCCTGAATCGGCGATTGTAGCCCGATTAGGCAGTGATGAATTTGCGATTTTATTAGAGCATACCCAGCAGCAAGCTAGCCTTGAATTCGCCAATGTCGTGATCGACAAACTGAATGATACCCACTATGTGCGTGATGACCGCATGTTTAGTTTTGGCTGTAGCATTGGCGTGACTCTATTTAGTCAGCAAGAAGGCTCGGCTCAGCAAGTGATGGCGCAAGCAGACAATGCCTGTTTTACTGCTAAGTCTTTAGGTCGAAGCAGTGTGTATTTATATCAAACCAACGACCAAGCTTTGTTGGAGCGTCAGGGCCAAATGGAGTGGGTTACTCGCATTCAAAAAGCCTTGCGTGAAGAGCGATTTTTGCTGTATGCACAAGCTATTGTGCCAGTAACCGCGGGTGATAGTGATTACCTTCACTATGAAGTACTGTTGCGAATGATTGATGAAGATGGTCGAATTGTACCGCCTGGTGCTTTTCTTCCTGCAGCCGAAAACTACAACTTGGCCGATCAAATTGATCGCGTGGTTATTGCTAAGAGTTTGCAATGGCTGGCCGAGAACCCTGGTCATTTAACCCGCTTGAATATGTGCTCTATGAACCTATCGGGGCAATCTTTGGGTAATGCTGAATTTGTTGAGTGGTTATTAACCACCCTTGAAAACAGTGCCTTACCACTAAGTAAATTATGTTTTGAAACCACCGAAACTGTGGCTATTGCTAACTTAAATGTGGCCACCGAGTTCTTTAATAAAGTACGACAACTTGGCTGTAAAATTGCCTTAGATGACTTTGGTTCGGGTTTATCATCATTTGGGTATTTGAAAAACTTACCTATCGATTATCTTAAAATTGATGGCATATTTATTCGTGACTTAGAAAACGATCATATGGATGCCGCTATTGTGCGTAGCATTAATCAAATGGCACATGTTATGGGTAAGAAGACTATCGCTGAGTTTGTTGAGAACGATGCAATCAATCAAATACTGCTAGATATTGGGGTTGACTACGCCCAAGGCTACCACTTTGGTAAACCTGTCCCTATCGAGATGTTGGTGCTTAATTAAAGCTGGTAAACTGAGACCTTAATCAACTATTGGAGAGTGTTTGGGTGAGCGCTAATCAGCCCCGTATTTACTGTGAAAACCAGACATATGCCGAATATGCCGAAGAACTCAGTAACCGCTTTAAGCTACAAATTTGTGAGCAATTACCCGAACAGGGTTTTTGTTTGGTTTTGAGCGCCGATGGTTTGGCTTTACGTTGGTGTGAAGAAGCTAAACTTGGCGACATTTCTGTGGACTTTCTAGCAGGAAGAAGTGCCCATCGTCGTCAATATGGTGGTGCAGAGGCCGTTAGTAAAGCGATTGGTATTAAGAAAGGCCAGCGCCCAACGGTGATAGACGGCACTGCTGGCTTAGGCAGAGACGCTTTTGTATTGGCTAATCTTGGCTGCCAAGTCACAATGGTTGAGCGTTCACCTTGGGTTGCAGCCTTGCTTGAGGATGGTTTACGCCGAGCTAAAGCTGACCCACAGATTGGCGCTTGGGTTAGTGAGCGAATGCGTTTAGTGCATGCCAGTAGTATCGATAGCCTAGTTGGCCTTGAGGCTGAAGTGGTTTATCTCGACCCTATGTATCCGCATAGAAAAAAATCTGCTCAGGTAAAAAAAGAAATGCGTATTTTTCAACATTTAGTTGGCGCAGATTTAGACGCAGACCAGCTATTAGAGCATGCATTATTGGTGGCAAGTAAACGGGTTGTAGTGAAACGGCCAAGTTATGCGGAGCCCTTAGCAGGAAAAGTAAGCCATCATCAACTGACAACGAAAACTCACCGCTTCGATATTTATTCGCTGATCTAGTGGCTTAATCCAGCGCTACGTTATCGGGGATATTCTGCCTAAAAAAGACCTTTAATGCCTGATATTCCTCAAGTTTAAGCCTATCTATAGTTTGTTTTGTGCTTAAGTGAATATCACGCTAAAAAATATTAGCTAATAAAAACAGGTGCTTATAGAAGCCCTTTATTGCTAATGGATATTCATTGATCTAGGTCACATTTAGGTCGAATTTAAGTGAGCTTGATCTAGTTTCTTATGTTTAGCAGGGAAAACACTTGCATCAAGAAAACGCTATCATTACTCTATTTCCATTGCTCCAAGGATTGGCGCGATAACGAAAGAAATAAGATCTGACCTTTGTTGACCGACAGAAAAACTGGAGAAGCCATAGCTTCTCCTTTTTTTTGCCTATTGATTGTTAGCGCTGAAGTTGGCGTGACATTTTTACATACTCAACACCATGTTTCTCGAACACCGCACTATCAACGCTAAAGCCCAAACCTTGATAAAAATCTATGGCGCTGCAGCGGGCATCAAACCAAAAACACTTAAGAGAGGTCGCTTGTTGTAAGTGAAGTAAATGCTTGAGCATCGCACTACCATAACCCCGCCCTTGAAACGCCGGTAAACAAGCAAATTTCCGCAGCCTAATGCTATCTTGTTGAATAAACAGAGACGCCACCATAATGAGCTGCCCGTCTAACCAAGCACCGAAGTGTTGGCCTGATTGGTCTTCAGCGACTCGGCAGAAGTCTTGGCTGTACGCTGGCCACAGCACTTGTTGGCGAATGCGAAGAGTTTGTTCGGCATCTATTGGGGTAATTTTTATCATGGTTGCAGCTTACTTAACGCATTAATGTCGAGGTTTTGTTGATAATCGACGCCTTCCACCGCAAAGCCATTCAGTCGTAAGAACGCCGACTTGTAGCCTGCAAAGTCTGTTAGCTGTTTAAAGTTAGCCGGACTAATACTGGCGTAGCGTTGGTCAATCTGTTGCTGTACTTGAGGGCTTAACTCATAGTCGTCGATGCGTATTTGCCTTAACTTATCGAGTTTTACTTGACCATCAACAGGATATAAATGCTGGCTAAATAAACGATAAGCCTGCTCAATACACTCTTCATGATTCCCCTGTTCCTTCATTACTTGATAAAGCAAGGCGATATAGGGAGACATTACCGGAATGTAGACACTGGCTTTGGTGACCAATGCTTTACATACACAGGCATAAGCGTGTCCATTTAAGTGCTTAGTGAGTTGAGCGTCTAGTTCGGTGGCGGTAGCGTGCAGGTGTTGTTTCGCTCTGCCTATGGTGCCATCACGGTAGACCGCTGCGGTGCGTTCTGGACCGATATATGAGTATGCGATGGTATTACAGCCTTCAGCTAGCACCTTGGCTTGTTGCAGCGCATCTATCCAGTTACGCCATTCGTCTCCACCCATTACTTTGGTGGTTGCTTCAACTTCAGCAGCATTTGCCAGCGCCACCGATTGGGCTTCTAATTGTTCAGTTTCCAGGTTAATGCTGAAGCCATGCAGCGGTTCATCGGTGGTTTTTAGCACCGATTGCCACTGCCCAGATGGAGTGGTTCTTTTGCCTGTCGCTAGGCTATAAATGACAAGGTCAACCTGACCACCAAAATGCTGTTTGATATAGTTGATGACCTGGTCGCGCATCTGTGGCGAAAAGGCATCACCAATAAAGTTTTTAGCGGTTAAGCCCTGTTTTTCGGCCAGTTCACGAAAATAGATGTTGTTATACCAACCAGCACTGCCGATGCCTCTTTCAGATGGGCCTCGCTCAAAAGATACGCCAATGGTGTCTGCTCCGCCGGCTATTGATAAAGCCAAACGAGAAGCTAAGCCAAATCCAGATGACGCCCCCAGAATGAGTACTTTTTTCGCGCCATTAATTTTGCCTTGCTGGGCAATGTACGCTGCTTGTTGCTGTAAGTATTGTTGGCAGCCTATAGGATGACAATTACGCGCAATATTGCCACTGAGCTGGGGGGTAATTAACATGTGAACTCCTGAAATGGGCGGTATCAGAAGAGTGTAACCTATTTGGATTGATCAACAGAAAGTTTTGCCGAGTGTGCGCTCAGCCCTGATGGGGTTGCGGTTGTTCGCTAACGGCTATCAGCTTAATTTTTCGCTTGCGTTGCGCTTTTTGTTGATACATCGCCATGTCTGCTCGATAAAACAATTGCTCTGCATCATCACACTCATCGGTGGTGGAGCAACCAAAACTGATACCGCTTTGAGCGGACCCGTTTAGTTGAATCACCTTGTCAGCGATAGCGAGTTTATCGCGAAGTTCATCACTACTTAGTTTGGAGGTAAATACTGCAAATTCATCGCCGCCAATTCTAAACAATTGTACTTTGTCACTGAGCACTAAGTTTAGCGCCTCGGCCACGAGCTTGATGAGCTTGTCCCCTTCTTGGTGACCCGCTTGATCATTAACTGATTTTAGATAATCAATGTCGATCAAAGACAGGCATGTGAATGGCTCAGTCTCAAATTCGATATTATTTACGTATTCATTGAAGGCGTAGCGGTTTTGTAAGCCTGTTAAAGCATCTAGTCTTGCCGCGTCACGTTCTAGATTTAATTGCTCGTTGACCAGCAAAGACTCTAAGGTCAGCCTTCTGAACTTGTAATGTAAGGTGAGTGACATAAACAAAGTGCTGAGCAAGCAACTCAGTAAAACGGAAACGTCGGCCGCTAATAGGGTGCTGCTGTTTTTAGGCACTGTCGACATGGCTAGCAGTATCGCTGGGATTAATAGCATTAGGGTAGATAAGATAAAGAGCAGGGCTTGTTTAGCGCCCTGACGCCAACATTGTATGCCGCAGCTAAAGGCTAGGGCTACCCAAATCAATACGACGCTGTAAATTAACACCACCGCATAGTTCACCCAAATGGCCGCCGCAGGAATAGCAACTAAGCTTACCACCACGAGTAGGCGGCTGGCTTGCCATAGGCGCGGCGCATAGTTGGGCAGGTTAAGAAAACGACAGTAAAACAGTACACTAAATATTGGAATGCCAAGCACCGGTAACATTTGAACACTGAGTACAGTGAAATGAAACAGGTGAGCCCCAACATGAAAAACAAGTGCTAAGGATAAGGTAACGGCAAACAAGTAAGCGCTAAAGTAGCCAAAAATTCGGTCTTGTTGTACTAAGCTAACGGCACCGTTATATAAAGCAAGAATAAATAGCCCCCCCAAACATAAGGTGATGATACTTGCTCGCCAATGATAGATATGGGTCATTTTAGCTTTTTGGCCAAAGCTTAATTGAGGTTGCTCAGAGTAGTACTGGCTTGAAATCCGGGTTATCAGCCAGTAACCCCCTAGCGTGGGTGTATCGATATGTCTTGCGTAACTAAATAGGTATTCATAGGGGTGTGAATAGCCACTACTAAGATGGCGGATCTGATTACCCTCTGAGTATAAGTAGTAATCAATATTTTCAATGATCGGCCCATCTACACTGGCTATCCATTGACTGGGTTCGCTGATGCTGAGTTTTTTCACAAGCCAATAACTGCCGCCAGTTAAATCAACCCGATCTACTTTACTCAGTTTATTTAGCCAATGAGGTACATCGCTATAACGATGAGGTAATACTTGCTGGTCTTCTGCAAAATAGATTTGTTGCGAGCTAGTGCTTAGCCCAGCGGCATCTGCCAAAGGCATATAGGCCAACAAAAAAGTAACACAGAGCGTGAGTAAACATCTAAAAGCAGACATAAGTGTTTGTATCGACCATCCTTGTACCAACAAAACTTCAGTTAGCATAGAGTAAATCATTGCTAATGATAAGCCCGTTATCAATTGTTTCGCTGTTTATTGCTTTTATTATGTATTTTGTCACTTAAAAAGAAAAGGCCCCTGAAGATTATTCATGGGGCCTTTAACACTGAAGTGACTTAATTCAGTTATTCTAAGGCTGCTTAACTACCGACACCACATTCCATGCAGGCATCAATCATTTCTGGGCCAAGGTGGAGTTTGGCATTTAAGTCTCGTAAAGCGGTACGAATGCCTTCTTCAATGACGGGGTGATAGAAAGGCATATCTAGCATCTGCGATATGGTCATTTGGCTTTGGTGTGCCCATGCTAGCAGGTGCGCCAAGTGCTCGGCATTGGGGCCAATAATCTCAGCGCCCAAGAAGCGCCCAGTACCTTGTTCACCATAGAGGTGAGCGATACCTTTATTGACCAACATCACTCGGCTGCGGCCTTGGTTCTCAAAGCTCACTTCACCGATTTCGAAGCAACCACAATTGCCCAAGCGTTTTTCAATTTGGCGATGGCTTTCACCTACCATGGCAATTTGCGGGTCGCTAAAGACAGCGGCAATACTGGTTCTGCGCAATCCGGCTCTGATGTCTTTACCTCGCCCTGCGTTGTCACCAGCAATTTTTCCTTGGTCTGCGGCCTCATGCAGTAAAGGAATTTGGTTGCTCGCATCACCAGCAATGAAAATATGACTAAGCGAAGTTTGTAAAGTGTAGTGATCGGCGGTGGGCACACCTCTTGGGTCGAGTTCAATGTTGAGTTTGTCTAAACCAAGTTTATCGGTATTTGCTCTACGCCCTGTGGCGGCCACCAAGTAATCCACTTCGGTTTCTACTGTCTCATCTTGTTTATTTAGGTAACGTAGTTTTACGCCGTTTTCGCTGCGCTCTATCAATTCCACTTTGGCGTCAGAATCTAAGTAAAACTCTTTGGCGTAAAGGGTATTGGCATAGTCAGTTAATGCCGGGTCTGTGAGTGGACCCACCGCACCGCCTACACCAAACATCAATACTTTTACGCCTAGGCGATGTAGTGCTTGACCGAGTTCTAGGCCGATAACGCCTGGGCCAAATACGGCGATTGACTCAGGCAAGGTGTCCCATTCAAAAATATCATCGTTTACTAATAGTCGGTCACCTAAGTCACTCCAAGCTGCAGGGTAGGCTGGGCGTGAGCCTGTGGCGATTACAATACGTTTAGCATGAACCATACTGGTTTCACCATTGGTGTGCTGCACTTGTAGATGGTGTTGGTCGACAAATTGCGCATAACCGTCAAGCTTGTGCTCTGCGTCAATACCTTCAACAGATTCTAATACGAAACCAACAAAGCGGTCTCTCTCAGATTTCACCCGTTGCATGACTGCGCGGCCGTCAATGTGTGGTTTACCTAGATTTACGCCAAACTGGGCTGATTTCTCGTACTGATGCGCATTTTCGGCGGCAGCTATCAATAGTTTGCTGGGCATACATCCCACTCGTGCACAGGTGGTGCCATACGGACCTGCTTCTATCATTAATACCGAATTTGTATGTTCTTTTGCAGCACGATAGGCTGCCAAGCCTGCAGTTCCACCACCAATAATGGCCACATCAACAGTTTGCTTAATATCTAGATTTGACATCGTAACTACCTTTTAACGATCTTTAAAAAATGGCCTAATAGATAAGCCTTGTACACGAGAGCTTGGGGGTTCAGGCGAGCAGAACAACTCGCCTGGGTAGTGCTGCTTAAGCTAGGTAAGCTTCTAAGTCTTCACTGCCACCAATGTGCTTACCGTCTACAAATACCTGCGGTACGCTACTCTGGCCACTTAGGGCTTTTAGGCTAACGCTGGTTGCATCGGTACCTAGAACCACCTCTTCAAAGGCTAAACCTTTCGCTTTTAACAGCTCTTTAGCTTTTAAGCAGAAAGGACAACCTGGTTTAGTAATGACGCTAATCGCAGCTGGTTTCTTGGCATCGCTATTGATGTAGTTAAGCATGGTATCGGCGTCTGATACTTCAAACGGGTCGCCAGCAACATCCGCTTCAATGAACATTTTTTCAATCACGCCGTTTTTAACTAGCATCGAATAGCGCCAGCTGCGTTTGCCAAAACCTAAGTCAGCTTTGTCTACTAACATGCCCATACCTTGGCTAAATTCGCCATTACCATCAGGAACTACCGTGATGTTTTCAGCTTCTTGGTCGGCTAACCATGCGTTCATAACAAAGGTGTCGTTGACACTCAAACATACGATGTCGTCTACACCATTGTCTTTAAGTACGCCAGCTAGTTCGTTGTAACGTGGTAAATGGGTTGACGAGCAGGTAGGGGTGAAAGCGCCTGGTAAGGCAAAAACCACCACTGTTTTGTCTTTAAATAGTTGTTCGGTTGTCACGTCTACCCATGCATCGTTTTGGCGAGTATGAAAAGTAACACTTGGAATAGTTTGGCCTTCGCGATTCTCTAACATATTTTTCTCCAACAAGGTTGTTAACTGGTGTTTGATTACTTGATGTAGCTAGTATCAACTTTTCCTTTTGATAAGTAAAAGTGATTGAATCTATTTTAATGATAGATTAAACCTTTCAATAGGTTTTATTGAAACTGAACTAGCACTAGCATAGTTGTCGAACAGTTAGTGTGGGGAGGGTTTACTACCGTTATTTGGATAAAAGTTGTTATAGCGCAAACCTATGCTTCGAAAGGCATAGGTTTAAATATTTGTTTTACATTGTTTTTATATTAAACCAGTTTATTCACCGTCTAATTCACCACTTTGAATACGTTCGCTACGAGCACGCAGGTATTCAATGGTAAACAGTAGCATCGCTGAAATAATGATCAGTAGGGTAGCCACTGCCAAAATGGTGGGGTTAATTTGCTCACGTAGACCCGAGAACATCTGTCTTGGAATGGTTCGTTGCTCTGGACCTGCGAGAAAAAGAACCACCACCACTTCATCAAAAGAGGTGATGAAGGCGAACAAGGCCCCCGATATGACACCGGGGCGTATCAAGGGCATAATCACTTTGAAAAAAGTCATTGTAGGGCGGGCGCCCAAGCCTAGGGACGCGTTAACTAAAGAGTAATCGAAGCCTGAGAGTGCTGCGTTTACGGTGATTAATACAAAGGGGGTTCCGAGTGCTGCGTGCGCTAAGATCACTCCCAAAAAGGAGCCTGCTAAATTGAGTTGGCTATAAAAGAAATACATACCAGCGGCTGTAATAATCAGCGGCACAATCATCGGTGACAATAAAATGGCCATCCAAAGTTTCTGCCAAGGCATGGCGGGATTACTTAAGCCGATCGCTGCTAAGGTTCCTAATACGGTGGCGATAAGTGTGGCAAAAATACCAATAATGAAACTGTTTTTAATGGCTAGCAGCCATTTGTCATCATTCCAAATTTCGGCGTACCATTTTAGCGAATAGGCTTCGGGATCCAGCGCTAACATGCCTTCGGTAAAGCTAAAAAATGGTTCCACATTAAACGACAGTGGGATGATGACGATAATCGGCAGCATCAAAAAAGCCAGAACTAATAGCGAGCAAACGCGTAAACCATAGTGGGCTACGATGTGCCAAAAAGTGAAATATTTTGGATAGTTTCTCATATTTAGCCCAACTTAATATTGTTGACGCCTACATAGCGGTCGTAGACCCAATACAGCGCAAGAATGAGTGCCAATAACAACGAACCTAAAGCGGCAGCCAGCTCCCAGTTGTTTGATGACTGCATATGAAAGGCAATGATATTTGAAATCATTTGTCCTTCAGTCCCCCCCACAATGGCGGGAGTAATGTAGTAGCCGATGGAAATAATAAACACCAACAGCGCACCAGCACTGACGCCAGGCACGGTCATGGGCAAATAAATTTTAAAAAACGCCGGTATAGGCCTCGCCCCTAACGAGAGGGCTGCCCGTAAATAGCTAGGGTCAATATTCTTCATAACGCTATATAGCGGCAAAATCATAAACGGTAATAAGATATGAGTCATCGCGATAATGGTGGCGTATTCGGTATACAACAACTCAAAGGGTTGGTCGATTATGCCTAAGGCTTGCAAGCTTGAGTTAAGCACGCCATTGGTTTGTAAAATCGCAATCCAAGAGGTGGTGCGCACTAATAGTGAGGTCCAAAATGGTAATAGCACTAATACCATTAAGCGATTCGCTATTTTACTGGGGGCGGTGGCGAGATAGTAAGCCAGCGGGTAAGCAAAAATCGCCGTCAATAGGGTAATGATTAAGGCTATTTTAAGGCTTTTCCAATACAGTTTGAGGTAGATTTGGGTATCGCGCTGTTCTATCTCTCCTGCCGAATTACGGGTTAAATCTAAGGTGGTTAAATAATAGCTATCGGTAAACGGTTGACCTGCTCGTTTAATGGCACGCCATAGCTCGATGTCTTGCCATTTTTTATGGCTAGCGAGTAGAAACTGGTCTCCGGTTAGCTGCAGTTGCTCAGGCTTTTGTTTTCTGAGTTTTCTAGCGGTAGATTTAATTAAGCTGGAGCTACCAGGCTTAAGACGGTTGATTTCTTCGGCTAGCTTTCCGGATAAACGTTGTTCGGCTAAGGATCGCAACTCAAGGCTAAATTCGCGCAATACCATTCCATCTGGCAGTGCGGACTGAGTCTCGTCCCAGTTTTTCATTTGGCTTAAGCTTAAGGGGATCAGTTGGCTGACCGTGGGGTGATAAACACTCCGGTATAACATAGTGGCAATGGGCGCAATAAAAGTGATGAAGACAAAAATTAATAGCGGCGTAGTAAACAACAGCAACAGCCGTTTTTTACGTTTCAGTACACGTTTACTGGAGAGGATCTCTTCAACGCTAAGACTACTGCTAGTTTCCATCTTCACCTCTGGTTTAACAGGCGAAGGGCAAAGCCCTTCGCAGTTGGGTTATTTTAATAACCACTCGTTGAATTTTTCACCTAAAGACTCACCATAGTCAGCCCAAAATTCACCTGAGGCTTTTAGTCCTTCATCAAGGTGAGAAGAAGGTAGCTTAGGAATTACAGCTTTATCAACATAGGCATAAGAAGAGTTACGGGTTGGGCCGTAAGCGACTTCTGGCATGCCACTTAAAGGCTTAGAGCCCGTAGCGAAGCGAATAAACTCCATTGCCAATTCTTTTTTCTTGGTGCCTTTTACGATGGCCCAAACATCGAGGTCATAAAGGTGGGCGTCCCATACCATTTCAAAAGGTTTACCTTCACTTTGAATGGCATCAAAAATACGACCATTAGCCGATTGAACCATTACCGCACCGCCGTCATTTAACAGTTGTGGTGCTTGTGACCAGCTGTCAAACCAAATGATGTCATCTGAGATGGTGGCCAGTTTGGCAAAGGCTCTGGCTTGTCCTTCTTCGGTTTCTAGTACTTCGTATACCTGCTCTTTAGGCACGCCATCAGCGATCAATGCCCACTCTAAGTTTACTTGTGGACGTTTACGTAGTGCCCGTTTGCCCGGATACTTTTTAGTGTCAAACAAATCGGCGATAGTACTAGGTTGTCCTCCCTTAATGGTATCGTTGCTGAAGGCGTACAATACAGTCCACACAATGTTGCCTACGCCACATTCGTTGGATAATGCCGCTTCACTGAAGTCTTCCGCAGCTGGCGTACCGTCATCTCCTGGCGGTAAGGTATCGTGAGGAATGACCTCTAGTAGCCCTTCAGAACAAGCGCGTTCTAAATCGATAACTTCAATATCGATGACATCCCAAAGAATGTTGCCACTTTCTACTTGAGCTTTGATTTCGGCAATGCCGCCGGAGTAGTTTTCAAAGAGTATCTTGTGGCCTGTCTCCGCCACAAAAGGGTCTATCATGTGTTTTTGTTGCGCTGCGCCATAGGCGCCACCAAACGACACTGCTGTTAACTGTTCAGCGCTAGCAAGGTTACAAACCGTGGCAAGTGCAACAATCGGGAGTAAACGTTTCATAGGTTCCATCCTTTACCATTAAGATTTCGGGGGTGTATCAAAAGCTAACCCGTCAGTTACGGACCACGTTAGTTGAGTGAGTGCGCCTGCAGCCATTGTAGGCGCGTCGTGATCGTTGAGCACTTTTACCATCAGCTCAGTTTTGTCACGAAGTTTAAAAAAGTAGCGAATAAAGTCGCCGACATAGAGGCGGGTAATAAATTCGGCCTCAATAACATTCTCAAATTGATGTTTGTCACTGAGAATAAATAGATTTTCTGGTCGTACCGCCAGTAAACAAGCTTGTTGTTCTTCAGGGCAATCCATTGCTTGCCCTTTTACGACACTGCCGTCACTTAGCTCTACTGTGGCGACGCCTTCGCTGCGCTTGATAACCTTGCCTGCTAGATGGTTATTCTCGCCGATGAAGTCGGCGACAAAAGCGTTTTTAGGGCGCTCGTAAAGCACATCGGGGGCATCACATTGCTGGACCACGCCATCGTTAAATACTGCGATCCGATCAGACATGGTCAACGCTTCGGTTTGGTCATGGGTAACATAAATGGCGGTGAAACCGATAGATTCGTGTAAGCGTTTTATCTCTAGCTGCATTTGTTCGCGTAAATTTTTATCTAGCGCGCCAAGTGGCTCATCCATTAAGACTATTGAGGGCTCAAAAATCAGTGAACGGGCTAAGGCTACCCGCTGTTTTTGCCCGCCAGATAAATGGCCGGGATAACGATTACCGAAGCTGTCTAATTCAACTAAGGCTAAAGACTCTGCCACTCGGCGTTTTATTTCTTCGCTAGGCAGCTTGCGCACCACCAAAGGATAAGCGAGGTTTTCGGCCACCGTCATATGCGGAAATAAGGCGTAGTGCTGAAATACCATGCCAATATTGCGGTTATATGGCGCAACATTGGTAATGGCTTGGCCGTTTACTAAGATTTGTCCGCTAGTGACATCTTCAAAGCCAGCCAGCATCATCAAACAGGTGGTTTTACCTGAGCCCGATGGTCCTAATAGGGTGACAAACTCACCTTTGCGGATATCTAAATTGAAATTCTTTACTACTAAGCTGCGTTGGTCGTAGCTTTTTTTTACATCAACAAAGCGCACATATTGTTGGTCGTTGACCAGCTCGCTCATACACAGATCCTTTTGCCGAGAGCTTATTGTTAAAGTAGACCAAGTAATCAAGTTTTCTATTAACATTAGCCTAACAAATAAAACGCTAGAGAAAAGTGCAAATTTTGAACTGCTTACCGGTACATGTAGCACAATGAACTAGCTAGAGAGTAAAGCTTAGTCTAAAAAATGGCTTGGCTTTGAAAACTTGATATTTTAACAATTAGTACTGGGGTAACTGTTCCAGCAAAAAGTTCACCGCTACTCTTATTTTGGGGATCTGGTATTTAAGCCCTTGGTATAAAAGATAAATTCCGGTTGAGTCGGCTTTAGAGACCCTAATATCTTGGCCTACGTCAAATTTAACTAAGCTACCCTGGGCTAATTGTTCACTGATCCCCCACTCGGGGAGTAAGGCGATCCCTTCTCCGGCCAGAGCTGCATTAACCAGAGTGGCACCATGATTACTGATTAAGCGAATGGGCGGCTGTAACTCCTGCCATTGTTGCTGGGCTTTATATAACCAAGGCAGCACCAACTCTGGACTTCGATAGCGTAAACAAGGGTGCAGGTTTAACTCTTCGGGGCTGGTGGGTTGGCCATGTAATGCCAAGTACTTTGGAGACGCGCAGAGTACAAAGCGGTTTTCCGATAGTCGTTTAGCGACGATCCGCTCGTCGGGGGCTTTCCCCCCTCTAATCGCGATATCTATTTGGTCACGGCGTAAGTTACTAAGCTGATCGCTAAAATGTAAATCAAGGATGATATCGGGGTATAGCTGTGAAAATTTATTGAGTACGGGGGCTAAACAAAGCTCTCCATAACTGGGCATGGCGCTGATCGATAGCATCCCACTTGGGTGTTGCTGCTGTTGCTTTAGCAAGTCTTCAGCATCACTCAAACCATGCAGTGCGGGTAATATCTGTTGGTAGTACAGCGCACCTAATTCAGTCAGTTTTACTTGCCGAGTGCTACGCTGTAATAACTGCTGCTTGAGTAAAGCTTCTAAATCAGAAATACGCCGTGATACCGAAGAAGGAGGTACAGAAAAGGCCTCCGCGGTTTGGGTGAAACTGCCAGATTCGGCCAAATGGGCAAAATAATGTAGTGCTCTGAGCTTATCCATAAAGACCTTTTTTGCTAAAAAGACAATAAAGTTTAGCTAAATAGGCTATTTATTCCAAGTGGGAGGTCTATTTATAATGATTTCGATAAAAATAATCGGCTTCGGCCTCTCAATGTTAAGGAAGTTTTATGTCTAGCTATCAATCAATTCACTTAGTTCAGCGCCCGCTTACGCATATTGAAGCGAGTTGTTTTGAGCTTCGCGAGCATTCTACTCACGCTTTAGCTGAGGGGCAGTTTCGTGTTAAGCAAACTCATATGTCACTTGATCCGGCGATGCGTGGTTGGATGAGTGCTGATACCGATAGCTACATTCCTCCTGTTGCACTGGGTGATGTGATGCGGGCTAGCGGTATCGCTGAAGTGATTGAATCAAATAATGCTAACTTTCCTGTAGGCGCAAGCGTTATGGGAATGTTTGGATGGACAGAGCAAGCGGTTAGCGATGGCACTGGTGTGAACATTGTGCCACCAGGCTTGCCTGCTGAAGCCGTATTGGCGGTTCTTGCTTTACCGGGTATGACCGCTGCGCAAGGTTTGTTGGAAATAGCAAAACCCAAAGCCGGCGAAACCTTGTTAGTGAGTGGCGCGGCTGGCTCAGTGGGATCATTGGTTGGTCAAATAGCCAAGGCTGAGGGCTTACGCGTTATCGGCGTGGCGGGCAGCGATGAGAAATGTCGCTGGCTGGTGGAAGAACTAGGTTTTGATGGCGCTGTGAATTACAAAACCGATGATATTGCCGCGCGAGTGGCAGAGTTAACGCCAGATGGCGTGGACATTTATTTTGAGAATACTGGCGGCGCAATTCAACAAGTCGCGGTTGATAATATGAATGCTTTTGGGCGCATTGTGGTGTGTGGGATGATCGCCGATTACAACAACGAAACCCCATCAGCGGGACCTAATTGGATCAGCGTTGTTAAAAAGCGTTTATCAATTCAGGGTTTTACCATGCCTGACCACTTTGACCGCGCGCCACAACTTATGCAGCAAGTCGGCGGCTATCTACAAGCCGGTAAATTGCAATACCGAGTGCATGTATTAGACGGCTTAGCATCAGCAATTGATGGTATTAATTTACTGTTTAGCGGTGAAAACCAAGGCAAGTTAATTGTGAAGTTGTAAGCGCAATTGTAAGAGCAAATGTAAGCGTTTGACCAAGCCGTTCGCGGCTTGGTCCTTTTTTTAGCTCAGCTAAACTCAATGCATCACTACAGATTCATCATCAATCGCCAAATAGTTGTCCAATTGGCTAATACGCTGGCACCACTTTCTAATTGCGGGGTACGCGTTTAGCTCAAAGCCACCCTCTTCGGCTACATGGGTATAAGCGTATAAAGCGATATCAGCGATGCTCATTTGCTCTCCAACAAAAAAGTCTTGCTGATTGAGCGTTTGCTCCATCACGTCCAGCGCGGCATAACCTTGCTTCATCTTGTCCTCTAATTGGGCTTGGCGTGTGTCGTTCATACCGGCGTGACCTAACCAAAAGCGTACCGAGGCAATATTAGGCTCGTGACTGTACTGCTCAAAGTTCATCCATTTTAATACTTGTGCCTGTTGCCAGCTATCTTGTGGCCAATATGCGCTATTCTGCGCGAGGTAAAATAATACGGCGTTAGACTCCGCTAGGCAGCGGCCGTCGTCGAACTGCAAGACGGGGATTTTGCCATTTGGGTTCAGTGCCAAAAACGCAGCGGTGCGTGTTTCTCCTGCAACAATGTTGTAGCACTTCACTTGAAATTCTTGCCCTAGCAGGCTGAGTAATAATCGAATTTTATAGCCATTTCCCGAAGGTAAGTAGTCGTGCAAAATCATTGCTGTTCCTTGCTTAACGAATAGGTATTTAGTGTGGCAAGTTGCTTGTGCTTTGAATAACGATTATTTTTGATGGCAACTATCAGTCTTGTTAATGGGTGAACATGGATATTGATGCTTTACGCAGCTTAGTGGCTTTTGTTGAAAGTGGCAGTTTTACCCGTGCCGCCAGCCAAACTTTTCGCACCCAATCAGCGATTAGTGCGCAAATGAAAAAGCTGCAACAAGAAAGTGATAGCCCTTTGTTTGAAAAAGAAGGGCGTAGCCTAGTACTTACCCCGGCAGGGCAAGCTTTGGCGAGTTATGCCCGTAGAATCGTCAGTTTACATGATCAAGCCGTGACCGAGCTTAAACACAGCAAGGCTAAAGTTGAGCTGCGTATAGGCTGTCCTGATGATTACAGTTTATCGATTTTGCCGCTATTTACCGAGATACTGCAGCAACAGATACCTAATTTGTACTTACGACTCCGAGCTGGACCAAGTTATCAGCTGCGTGAGCAGCTTGATCTGGGGGAACTAGACTTAGCCATACTTACTCGTCCCCCCGATAGTGATGAGGGTTTATTACTGCGTCACGACCAAGGTATTTGGGTCAGTTCCGCCACCAAAGATGTTTGCCAGCAACGGCCATTACCGCTAGCCTTATATGATACCGATTGCAAATTTCACAGCAGTGCGATTGATGGTTTAGATAAAGCGGAGATTGCCTATCACTTGATGGCGACCAGTGCTAACCATAGTGGTTTGTATGGTTTAGTTGCGCAGGGTTTGGCTGTAGCAGCCATGGCCCGTTCTAGCAAAGGTGAATTGCAAGAAATGTGCGCTGAAACAATGCCGCCGTTGCCGGCAATTGATATCGTAGTGGTTAGCGCTACCAAGCCTCATTTGGCTTGCAATCGCCCGACCCTAAAAAACATATGTGAACAATTTCGTCTTGCTGACCAGCAAGTGCAGAGCAAATTAAGCGACGTTGTGCTTAGTTAGCCTTTTTAACATAAGTAAGGATGCTGTATGAGTAGCGCCACTAGTCAAACCCAAGGTTTATTGCATTTTAGACTGTCATTAAGTCAGTTATTTGCAATTGGCACCTTAAAAGTGCGTGAAATTGTACCTTACACCCGGCTAACTGCACTGCCTCACTCTCACCAGTTCGTACTTGGCTCGGCGTCATTACGCGGGCAAACCATTTCGGTTATCGATATGGCTGCTGCGGTAGGTTATCGACCGATTGGTGAAGATGAGCGAGAAAGTTGCTCGATCATTATTACCGACGTAAGTCGGCAGACGGTTGGCTTTTTGGTGAGAGGTATTGAGAAAATCACCGAATGTCGCTGGCGTGACATCGATCCACCACCTAGCTCTTTAGGTAAAGACGCTTATGTCACTGGCGTGACCCGGGTTGATGATAAATTGGTTCAGTTACTCGATATTGAAAAACTGATTGCCAGTGTATTTCCTGATGATGAAGACCGGGTGAGGGTATCGGTAAGTTTGCCCGACCAAGCTATTTTGAGTCAGCTTAAAATCTTATTAGTTGATGATTCTGCCACGGCGCGTAAGCAGTTATCTAGCGCGCTAGACAGCATAGAAATTGATTATCAAATGGCCAGTGACGGCGCCACCGCATTTAAAATGATGCAACAGGCCGCTGCCAGTGGTAACCCGATTGATGTGTTGGTTAGTGATATCGAGATGCCGGGATTAGATGGTTACGAACTCACCTTTGAAGTGCGCAGTGACCCCGGTATAGCTGAAGCCTATATTATTTTGCATACCTCATTATCGAGTGAAATCAGTGTCGACCGAGCCAGCCAAGTGGGCGCTGATGAAGCGTTGACCAAGTTTGATGCGGGTGAACTGATTGATGCCATGTTGCGAGGGGCCGATCGGGTGTCTGGTGATGTTACCAAGAGTGCTTTGGCAAAAAAGAGCGGAATCCTTGAGGGCGTGCTTTAGCGCTAAGCAGGTCACTCTGCTACTATTAGCCTAAAGATGACTCAAGGATTTAACTAGGTAGATGAAAATAATTGTCATTGTTTATTTGCTTATCCATTCTTTTACATCTGTTGCTAGTAATATCTCTGTGGCCACCGATTTTTGGGAAGACTATAGCAACAAAGATGGCACCGGTTATTACTTCGCCTTGCTAAAGCGGGTGTTTCCTGAACACCAGTATGCCTTTCATTTTATGCCCTATCCTCGCTCAATTGCTATGCTCGAAAAACAACAAGTAGATTTGGTCTTTGGTGCCTCCGAAGATGAATTTGATAATGCCAATTGCTCTAGTTATATCGTCGAGGCCGATGTAACAGATATGCTGGTGTCAGAAGCATTTTACGATAGCTATATGTCACTTGATGATTTAGTGGGGAAACGCGTGGTGTCTCATCTTGGTTATGATTGGGCCGACTCGCTACCCGAAGGCACTAAGTATAGTGAATATTCTGATTTAACTCAGATGATTAAGTTATTGAAAAAGGGGCGGGTTGACGCGATTTTAGATTATCGGGCCGATATAGAAGCGCTGTTAGCGCTGGCCCCTGAGCTTGATGGCGGTATTGCCATCATTGATTCGGTCTTAAGCTACGGGTCCACCTTTTGCTTTGCTGCCACTGATAAGGGGGCTGAGCTGCTTAGCCAGTTTGAGCAAGTCATGCCATTGCTTATCGAAAGTGACGAGTTACATCAAATAATGATCGACCAAGTGGATAGCGATGTGGATTACCCATATTAACTATCTACCGGATACTCTCTTGGATAGCTGCCTGCTTTGATTTAGACTGCTCAGCCTTAATGTTTCCCATGAGTAATCAATGATGCAAGGACACCTTTCTAAAATGCGCGCCGAATTGGCAGAGCAAGTACAATACTACTTGCCCATTGGCGACCAAGAATTACATCTGAACCCGCTTATAGGTAAGTCCTTTGGCTTCGAATTTACCGGCAGTATTAATTGCCGTAGCTGCGGAAAAAAAACTAAAAAAAGCTACTCGCAAGGCCATTGCTTTGTTTGCATGCGTAAGCTGGCGAGTTGCGACATGTGCATCATGAAACCAGAAACTTGTCACTATGCCGAAGGAACTTGCAGGGAGCCTGAGTGGGGTGATACGTACTGTATGATCCCGCATTACGTTTATCTCGCTAATACTTCAGGCCTTAAAGTGGGTATTACCCGCCATAGCCAAATACCCACTCGATGGATAGACCAAGGTGCGACGCAAGCGCTACCTATTTTTAAAGTGGCGACTCGCCAGTTGTCGGGCCTTGTTGAGATTGAGTTAGCTAAGTTAGTGGCTGATAAAACCAACTGGCGCGCAATGTTAAAAGGTGATGCCATCGCACTAGACTTAGAGGCTGAGCGTGAGCGCTTGTTGCCGCAAATTGCTGAGGCCTTAGCCGAGCTGTCGGAGCGCTTTGGTTTCGACGCGGTAACGGCTTTGCCCGATGAGAAAGTGGTAGATTTACACTTTCCGGTTCAGCAATATCCTTCAAAAATTGCTAGTTTCAACCTAGACAAAGACCCTCTAGTACAAGGTGAATTACAAGGAATAAAGGGCCAGTATTTAATCTTTAACAATGGTGTGATAAATATCCGTAAGTTTGGCTCTTACCAAGTGAAATTGTTAGAGTCTTTAGCTGAGTAGCTTTGGCGCTCAATGAATCACCAATAGGTAACTAGATGACAACGCCCCGCTCCCAGAACAGGTTAACATGGATACTGATTTTATCAGTGTTCGCGCTTGCCTTGGCGTGGGGTGAACATCAATTGGAGCGCTTAGACCCGGCCCATTCTGAGGTACATTGTCAGCTTTGTTATCATTTAGAAAAACTCGCAACTGCAATCACTTGTAGTGCACTAATTACCGCATTGCTCAGTGGTGCAGTGAGTGCTATTAAATCCCACTACCGCTATCAAAATGTTGATGCGGTTACCGCGAGTGCGCGCTCCCCTCCCTCCATGAAACTAACCGTAAGAAACCTTTAATTTTTTAGTTAATCATGGATATACACAATGAAGTTACAGCCTATTTTTGTCGCGGGCCTAAGCCTGCTTAGCTGCGCAGTATATGCGCAATCAGCCCATCAACATGGGGTTGCAGAGTTATTTTTCGCCGCTTCAGGCGAACAATTAGATATCGACATTCACTCACCCGCCGATAACTTGTTGGGTTTTGAGCATGCTCCAGTTAACGAGCAGCAACAGCAATTATTGAGTGATGCACAATTGCAGGTGGCGCAAGCGATGCAACTGTTTACATTTGATGGTGGCGAATGTGAGTTAGAAAAAGTGACTCAGGACTGGGGGGCGTTAGAAGCCGAACACCATGAGCATGGTAAACATGACCATCATGATGTAGAGGAAGAACATCATGAGCATGATAAACACGACCATCATAGTGAGGCGGAAGAACATCATGAGCATGATAAACATGGCCATCATGATGAAGAGGAAGAACATCATGAGCATGATAAACACGACCATCATAGTGAAGCGGAAGAACATGATGCTCATGACCATGCTAAGCATCAAGATGATGAAGCCATGCATGAGCAGCACAATGAACTCGCAGAACCGGATAGCCACGATCATTCCAGCCATCAAGATGTGCGCTTGAGTTATCAGTTCCATTGCCATCAATTATCTACATTAACTGGCTTTGAGCTTCAGTGGTTTGAGGCCTTCCCACGGATCCAAGTATTTCATGTGCAAGGGGTTAGCGATAGCGGACAAACCGCCCTTGACGCTAAACCCAATCAAAATAAGGTGAAGCTATAAAATGACTCACTCTGCTTCTCTATTGCGTTTAGATGAAGTGGTGTTTGCGTGGCCGGGTGAACAGCACCCGGCCATTCACATTCCCCATTTAAACATTCAAGCTGCCAGTCATACCTTCATCCATGGGCCTAGCGGTTGTGGTAAGTCGACCCTATTGAGCTTAATAGCTGGGGTGATAAGCCCACAGCGCGGGCGGCTTGAATTTATGGGACAGGACTGCGCCAGCCTGTCTGCTGCGAAGCGAGACCAATTACGCGCTGACAATATTGGTTATGTATTTCAGCAGTTTAATTTGTTGCCTTATTTATCCGTATTAGACAATGTTGCTTTGGCTTGTCAGTTTTCTAGGCTACGTAAACAGCGCGCCTTGAGTCGCTCAGCCACGGTGCTTGAAGAAGCGCGGCGCTTACTGGCGCATCTACAATTGCCCGACAAACAGCTCGAGCAGCCGGTAGGCCAACTGAGCATTGGCCAGCAGCAACGGGTAGCTGCCGCGCGTGCCATGATTGGCTCACCGGCGCTTATTATTGCCGACGAACCCACCTCTGCTTTAGATAAAACTAACCGCGAACACTTTATGAACTTGCTGATGGCTGAACTAAAACACTGTGACAGTAGTTTATTATTGGTGAGCCATGATCATGAGTTAGCTGAACGTTTTGAGCAAGTGGTTGATTTACCCGCGCTTAATTTAGGAGGCCAGCATGAGCTTGCTTAAACTCGCCGGACATAGCCTTTGGGCAAGGCGTGGTACCGCCTTATTAAGCTTATTTACTATTGCCTTAAGTGTTGCTTTACTCCTTGGTGTAGAGAATCTGCGTACCCAAGCTAAATCGAGTTTTGCCTCGACCATCTCGGGTACCGATTTAATTGTGGGGGCGCGCAGTGGTCCTACTCAACTACTTCTCTATTCAGTATTTCGCATTGGTAACGCGACCAATAATATTAGTTGGGACAGTTATCAAGAGATCGCCGGTCAGTCTTCAGTGAAGTGGTCGATTCCTATTTCGCTGGGTGATTCACATCGCGGTTATCGAGTCATGGGCACAACCAATAGCTTTTTTGACCATTACCAATATGCCAATAAACAGCCTTTACGCTTTGCAAAAGGGCAGGCCTTGAATGATACTTTCGAGGTGGTTCTAGGGGCTGAAGTGGCCCGCAAGTTAGGCTATCAACTGGGTGATAAGATTGTGGTTGCCCATGGTATTGCCGCAGTTAGCTTTGTTAATCATGATCAATACCCGTTTGTGGTCAGCGGTATATTAAAACCAACCGGTACGCCAGTTGATCGCACGGTTATCACTACTTTAGCGGGGATTGAAGCTATTCATTTAGCGCCTCAAAGCGACCCCTACAGTGCGCAACAGCTTACGCCGTCTAGCATTACAGCCATGATGTTAGGGACTCAGTCTAAGTTACAAATTTTTAGTCTACAGCGGCAAATAAACCAGTATAAGAATGAGGCTTTGTTAGCGATATTGCCGGGCGTAGCCTTGCAAGAATTGTGGAGCATTTTAAGCATCGCTGAAAGCGCACTGCTAGCAGTGTCTATTTGTGTGGTAATTACCGGTTTAATGAGTATGTTAACCACCTTAATGGTGAGCTTAAAAGAGCGCCGCAGAGAAATGGCTATTTTGCGTTCGGTAGGGGCTAAACCGAGACATATTTTTGGTTTGTTACTGATTGAAGCGCTATTGCTGAGTGGACTAGGTGCCCTAATGGGCCTAGCTAGCATGTATTTAATTTTGGCTGCGGCAAAGCCTATCTTACTTAATCAATTTGGCTTCTACCTAATATTGACTTGGCCAAGTCTAGAGCAGTGGTATTTATTGTTGGCGGTAGTGGTGATTGGCTTTATTGCAGGCGTACTGCCTGCTTGGCGTGCTTATCGTTATTCGCTTAGCGATGGCATGAGCATAAAAATTTAAATAGGAGCGATGATGAAACTTGCTTATTACCTGGTTGGCCTAGTGCTGTTGAGCGTGAATGCTCAGGCTGATGGCGTAGATGTTTGGGACCAGCTATTACCCGAAAATGAAAGACAAATGAGTATGCCTGAGGTTGACCATAACGCGCCGATGAACGAAGCGGGTCAGCAAAACCTCAATGTTAGCGTTAATCAAGACTTAGACGGCACGCCGATCCGTATTCCGGGTTTCATTGTGCCTCTAGACAGTGAGGGGGAGTTAGTGACCGAGTTTTTGTTGGTACCCTACTTTGGCGCGTGTTTGCATTATCCGCCACCGCCACCTAACCAAATTGTTTATGTGACTTATAAGCAGGGTTTACAATTAGAAGACTTGTGGGAACCCATATGGGTTGAAGGAACCATTCATACCCAAATTCAAGACGTTGAGGGTGTGGCCACCGTCGGATATTCGATCACTGAGCCTAAGTCGATAGTGTTATATACCGACTAATCTAAGACGATGGTAAGGGCAATATACGGCACGATGTAGAAGGCAATAATGGCCGTTTTATAGAGTGCCAGCCCTAAGTAATGAAAGCGGTCAAATTTTTCTACGCTAAGGTTAAACCACTTAGAATGCCATTTATACGTCCAATCGTGGGCTAAGGTTAAAAAAGCAAACCAATACAAAAGCACTGCTACGTTGATAAGCGCTCCCCAGCCAAGGGCGCTACGAATTAAATCAAGCTCCACCGAATCACCTTTTGATGGTCTAAAGTTACTACTAAATCTACCATGACTTAGCGGTGCTGCAAGTTATGGGGCTTAATCCACGGTAAATTCTTGCTCAAAAATGAGCTTTTGCTGCTGATTGACGACGCTGACACGCCAATTGCCACGACTACTCATATCAAACTGTTTACTCGAATTAGTACGCCAGCGTTGCCCGCCAATCGCTAAATCTACACTGGCACGTAATTGTTGACCTTGATACCAATGCACCTGCACTTGCTGCCCCTGCATACCGCGTAGCTCTAAAAAGAGATAGGCAACATTTTGCTCGCTAAGCGTAATACGCGTGAGTGTATCGAGTGGCTCGCGTCGGCTAATGCCACTGGTAAGCTGCGCCCGCGGTAATTGTTGATTAATCCACCTTGGTGCTTGCTTAGCCAATGTGGGTTCAGTTATTAATCTCTCGCTTTCCTGTGTAATCAATAGTTGTTCAGAGGTGTTTACCTCGCTTGAACGTTGCTCGTCAGAGACAACTTGAATGGCGCTTGCTTGACTTAACCTGGTTGTATCAGAGGCGGCTTGCGTTGCGCTTGCTTGACTTAACGTGGCTGTCTCAGAGGCAGCTTGTGTTGCGCTTGCCTGACTTAACGTGGTTGTCTCATAGGCGGCTTGCGTTGCGCTTGCTTGACTTAACGTGGTTGTCTCATAGGCGGCTTGCGTTGCGCTTGCTTGACTTAACGTGGTTGTCTCAGAGGCGGTTTGATTAGGGTTTGTCTGAGCTAACGCTGGAGTGTCTGAGCTAGCCTGTGCAGTCGCTTGATTTAAAGCTTGTGAGTCTAGTACTGCCTTGCTTGCAGCCTTCTCTATATTGTTTGGTTGCGGGTGTGTTTGCTCCGGAACGGGCAAACTTATTGCCGTTGTTTCAAGGGGGGCGCTTGAGCTAGAGTCATCAATCGCTACTGCGATAGGCGCTGCAATTAGCCTTGAGCTTGGGCTTTCTGCAGGCCAAAAGCGATAAATAAGTACGCCAACTAACAGGATGAGTATGCTGAGAGCGGCAAAAATCTTACCTAAATCAAAGGGGGCTTTAGGTGCGAGTACTTTATTTACTGACGGTTGTTGTGGCGTAGCTACTGAGTTGACTTGGATCTTAATGCGTACTTGTTCTGCCATGATTGAGGGTGTGCCCCATACTCCTAATGTATTACGAGCTGATTTTACCTATTATCGAGCGGAGCCGCCATTGATTTACCAGATTAGCACTAATGGCGCTTAGTCTATTCATAGCGATTTACTTTAACTGTTTAGTAAAAGCCTTAGCGAAGAGTGGTCCACTGATACTGACATTTGCGCGCGTCGATTATCTGCCCGTTTGCTGGTGGTTCGAAGGTGCAACTAATTATCACTTTATTACTGGGTGTTAATTATATTTTACATTTGGCTTTTTCTATGCCACCTTAGTTTTAATCTGTTTAGGATCAAGGGTGAAGAGGACGTTAATGGAAACTAGCGCTAAACAACCGTTAATCGGTGTGATTACTTGTCATAAGCCACAGGGTGCTTATCAGGTTCAAAGTGTCAATGAGTTTTACTTAAATGCCTTAAGCGAATATGGCGCTAGCCCAGTAATACTAACTCATCAGCTAAGTGGAGATACCTTAGGCCGAGTGCTCGCACAGCTTGACGGAGTATTGTTAACTGGTAGTCATTCTAACGTGCACCCTAGCTTATATGGGGCTAGCCATTTGGAACCACAATTAGACGCCGGCAGAGATAGTCTGGCTTTTGCTATTGTTGAATATTCTAAACAGCACGCTCTGCCAGTGCTGGGTATTTGCCGCGGTTTTCAAGAGATGAACGTTGCCTTAGGTGGCAGCTTACACCATAAGGTTTATCAGCTAGAAGGCAGCATTGAGCATCGCGAACCCGATACCGAAGATTTTAATCAAAAATACGCTGATCAGCATCGCCTCAAGCTAGCCACAGATAGTTGGCTGGCAAAATGGCTAAATAGTCATACTGCCGACGTTAACTCTCTACATAATCAAGGCGTGAAGCGTTTAGCTGACGGCTTAATTATAGAAGCTCAAGCTGAAGATGGCTTGGTTGAAGCCTATCGATTGGCCGAACATCCATTTTTTTATGCGGTGCAGTGGCACCCCGAGTGGCAAGCTAAAAGCAATCTTATCTCGCAAGCTATTTTTGGGCATTTTGTTCAAGCAGCTCAACAGCATCAGCCATAAGCGACACCATTACTTTAGGGGGGGGCTATGCAACAACACACCGATTCTTATTATGCGGCAACGGCAAATAACAGCCGTCAATTTCCGCAACTACAGGCAGATCTACGCTGTGATATATGTATTGTTGGTGGTGGTTTTAGCGGACTATCTTCAGCCTTACATTTAGCTGAGAAAGGCTTTCATGTGGTGGTGCTTGAAAGTGTCAAAGTTGGCTTTGGTGCGACTGGACGTAATGGTGGGCAAATCGTAAATAGCTACAGCCGCGACGTGGATGTCATCGAGCAGCGTTATGACAAAGATACTGCGCAAGCGTTAAATGAAATGATTTTTGAAGGCGGCGAAATCATTCGCTCACGAATTGCCGACTACAACATTGATTGTGACTACCAACAAGGCGGAGTGTTCGCTGCGTTCAATGCTAAGCAATTAGCCGGTTTAGCCGAGCAAAAAGCTAACTGGGAACGCTTTGGCAATCATCAGCTGGAATTGTTAGATAAAGCTCAGCTAGAAAAAGTAGTAGGCACCAGCGCTTATCATGGCGGTTTATTAGATATGAAAGGCGGCCATATTCACTCGCTTAATTTAGCCTTAGGTGAAGCTGAGGCCATATTGGCATTAGGCGGTGAAATCTACGAACAATCGGCGGTGATTGATTATCAAAGTGGCGAGCCTGCTAAAGTCACCACTGAACATGGCAGTGTTACCGCTAACTATTTACTGTTTGCTGGAAATGCCTATTTGGGTGAGTTAGAACCTAAGCTGAGTGACAAGGCGATACGCTGTGGCACTCAAGTGGTAGCGACAGAGCCTTTGAGTGATCAGCTATGCCAACAGCTATTGCCGCAAAATTATTGTGTGGAAGACTGTAACTATTTGCTCGACTACTACCGTATAACGGCTGATAAGCGACTGCTTTTTGGTGGTGGCGTAGTCTATGGGGCGAAGCCATTAGCCTCTATTGAGCGACAAATTCGCCCCAAATTTGAAGCCTTGTTTCCTCAGCTAAAGCAAGTCAGCATTGATTACGCTTGGACCGGTAATTTTTTATTGACCTATTCGCGCATGCCGCAGTTTGGTCGCTTAGACAGCAACATATATTACTTACAAGGTTACAGTGGGCATGGTCTTACTTGCACCCATTTAGCGGGTAAATTATTGGCTGAAGTCATCAGCGAGCAATCTCAACGTTTTGATGTATTTGCCTCGTTAAACCACTATCGCTTTCCAGGAGGGCGTCATTTGCAAGTGCCGTTCACCGCATTAGGGGCGGTGTATTACAATTTGCGAGATAAGTTGGGGATTTAGCCACTTGGCTGGGCCTTGTGGCTGGGGGGCCCTGTTTGGTTTAAACGCTAACGGTTTTGGTCTGCGCCACCACCGAATCACGTTTAACTAGGGTGGGCACATATTTGTGTAGCGGGGCGACGCTGCCTCCGCTGGCTAAAGCCAAGGACATTTCAGCCGCTTTCATGGCCATCATCTCTATTGGATAACGCATTGTTGTTAACTTGGGGCGCAAGTAGCGTGATAACAATACGTCGTCAAAGCCGATGACTGAAATATCTTCTGGAACTCGGTAACCATTATCACATAACACAGTGATTGCCCCAGATGCCATGGAATCGTTATAAACGATCAGTGCGGTAAAATCTAAGCCTCTAGCTAGGAGGTTTTGGGCTGCTATCTCACCGCCAATTTCATTGGGTTCAGACGAAGCGATAGCGTGCTCTGCCAAGGGCGCGCCATGCTCACTGAGGGCATTTTTAACCCCTTGCAAGCGTAAGCGGGGGTCTTCAATATCGTAGTTACTGGTTATACATGCGATGTTGCTATGGCCCAAGGATAATAAATGACGCGCTGCTGCTTCACCGCCAGCCTGGTTGTCTAACCATACACAGCGATGGGCAATTTCGGGAATATAGCGGTTGATCAATACCATTGCGGGCACTGCTTCGGCATAGTCAATTAACGCCTGATTACTCAAGGCTTTAGAGTGTACCACCAAGGCTTGGCAACGCTGTTCTAATAAGGTTTCGATAGCTCGTTTTTCTGTTTCGGCACTCACTAAACCGTTACTAATGAGCAATTG
The DNA here is from genome assembly GCF_023238625.1 of Agarivorans sp. TSD2052. Taxonomy (NCBI): domain Bacteria; kingdom Pseudomonadati; phylum Pseudomonadota; class Gammaproteobacteria; order Alteromonadales; family Alteromonadaceae; genus Agarivorans; species Agarivorans sediminis. Next base: position 4,418,601 of record NZ_CP096670.1, on the reverse strand, counting down.
GATATTGTTGTTGCGGGTAACCTTTTCTACTCCGCCTGCTAGGGTGGCAAAAAATGGGTCGGTGAGTTCACTAAATACTAAACCTAAAGTAGGATTGGTTTGAGTCACCAAAGCGCGCGCATTAGCGTTAGGCCGGTAACCGAGTTCTAACATTACTTTTTTTACTAAGTCGCGGTTTTTAGCACTTACTTTTGGGCCATTATTTACCACTCGTGATACCGTGGCAACAGACACGCCAGCGGCGGCAGCTACGTCTTTAATTGTGGCCATTTGCTCTCCATAAACAAGCTAATTGTGTTGTTAAGCCTAGGTCTTTATTTAGCGAGGCTGTATCAAGTGCGTTAATCTAGGCACCCACTACAATGTATCCATTCAATCTAGCAAATGTAGCGTAAAAGTGGAAACGTTTTCCTTTGTAGCGATTGTCAGTAGAAGGGATAAACTGCGCGTTTTGGAGCGCTTAACTCAGGCTGTTGGTGAACGATTATATTGAATAAATCGCTCAGCGAGGCTTGCCGATGTGTGTTTGGCCGCTTAAAGTAGCGCTAGCTATTTTTTCTCATCCAAGGAGCGCCTTGTGAGCGTAACAAGAACTTTCCCCGCTACCCGCATGCGTCGTATTCGCCGCCATGACTTTTCGCGCCGTTTAGCCTGTGAAAATCAGCTTACAGTGGATGACCTCATTTATCCTATGTTCGTTATTGAGGGCGACAATCAGACTGAAAGCGTGGCTTCTATGCCTGGGGTATATCGTTTTAGTATTGATTTGCTACTGAAAGAGGCAGAGCAATTAGTGTCTTTAGGGGTGCCAATGATTGCCCTGTTTCCGGTGACGCCGCTCGAGCAAAAATCACTATTAGCTGAACAAGCTTATGCTGCTGATGCCCTTGCACAACGGGCCGTTCGAGCCCTTAAACAGGCTTTTCCTGAGCTGGGTATAATGACTGACGTCGCTTTAGATCCCTTTACCACCCACGGTCAAGACGGCATTATTGATGAGCAAGGTTATGTGCAAAACGACATCACCACTGAAATTTTAGTCAAGCAAGCCTTGTCCCACGCAGCAGCTGGAGCCGATGTGGTTGCTCCATCTGACATGATGGATGGGCGAATTGCTGCAATTCGTGAAGCGCTTGAAGAGGCGGGTTTTCACAACACCTTGATTATGGCTTATTCGGCTAAGTATGCTTCTAGCTATTACGGCCCATTTCGCGATGCCGTGGGAAGCTCTGCTAACCTAAAAGGTGGCAATAAGAAAACCTATCAGATGGACCCTGCTAATGGTCAAGAAGCCTTACATGAAGTGGCCTTAGATATTGAAGAAGGGGCTGACATGGTGATGGTTAAGCCTGGTATGCCTTATTTGGATGTGGTGCGCCAAGTGAAAGATACCTTTGCCGTGCCCACCTTTGCTTATCAAGTGAGCGGAGAGTATGCGATGCATAAAGCGGCAATACAAAATGGCTGGTTAGCTGAGCGCCCCGTTGTATTAGAATCATTGTTGGCCTTTAAACGTGCTGGCGCCGATGGGATTTTGAGCTACTTCGCTAAAGATGTCGCGCAGTGGTTAAGCGAAGATAAGTAGTTAACGTCCTCATTGATCACTATTAACACTGCTTGGGATTTGGCTTTGCCATTATGAGAAAACTGTTAGCTGCGTTGTTGGGTTTAGCGCTGGTTTTGTTGCTGGGTATATTGTTGCTATTGGCGTTAACGTTATCTAAACAAGCCACTGTATACGCCCCTGCTTCGGTTAGTGCTGGGCAGGTTGCTGAATCTAAACAGTGGCTAAAAACCAATCTTGCACACTACCGCAGTGCTCAACAAGTGATTGAGGTACAGTTAAACCAGCAGCAAATGCAGGGCTTATTAGCTTTGGCCTCTACTGCGCTTAAGGGGCTCAATGCCGAAGCGGAATACCAGTCACAACAGTTACTGATTAGCGCCAGTTTAGCCCTGCCTAATTCTGTCTTCAGTGCTTATATTAATAGCCAAATAACGGTATTGTCTTCAGCAGACGGGTTGCGCTTAGGCGACTGGCAGCTGGGCGGTTTACGGCTGCCGGGGAGTTTTGCACAGTCTTTGGCTACTGGTGCATTAGCCCACCTGTTTCCTGAGCTAAAAGTGGCAGAACTACTAGCCAGTGTTGTTAGTGTTAAAGTCAACCCTCAGCAATTGGATGTCACTTTACAACCCATGGCCAATTTGGGTTTACGGGTAGCGAGTGTCTACAAAAACATCAGTCAGTGGCAAAACCCTAGCAGTCATCACTTACCGGTTGATGTGTATTACCAAAAACTTTCAACGCTAAAGCGGCAATATGGTCAGCGGCAAGCTATCTCCCTCTATGATTATTTGTATCCTTTAAGTTTTGATGCGGCAATCCGCGGGAAACAAGGTGAAGTGCTCGCTGAGCAGCAAGCTTTAGTGTGGGCGATGGCCATTTTTTTTAGTCAAGGGGCGTTCCAGCAACTGATGGTGCAGCGCTTTGATCAGCCTATAATTTTAGAAGCTGCACCCACTAACGTAACCCTTGCAGGGCGAAGAGACCTATTGCTGCATTTTGTATATTCAGCAGGTTTGAGCTTAGCCGCAGAGCGAGGTTTTAGTGCTTCCATTGGTGAGTTTAAAGAGCTATTTGACTCGCTTGAGGGTGGCAGTGGTTTTAGTTTTGCAGATCTAGCGGCAGACCGCACTGGCATTATGTTCGCCGAAACGGCGAGAAATGCCGATAAAGCCCAGCAGTTTTTGTCGGTCATGCGTCATGCTCATTCAGAGGAGGCTTTTTTCCCTCGAATTGACGATCTTACCGAAGGCATCAGTGAACAACAGTTTAGCCAAGTATACGGCTCCACCAGTTCGGAGCTATACCAGCAAAAAGTGTTTTTTATTGACCAGCGAATTGCTCATTTAGCGGCCTTTAAATCGCCAAAAGACTAAGCAAATATTAGCAAGGCACTCCCTAAAAGGCATAAGCTAGCACTTAGCCATGCTGAACGCGTGGGGGCTTGTTTAGTCACTATCCAAAGCAACGGCAGCACCAATACCGGAGAGGTAGAAGACAATAGCGCTACCACAGATAAGTCGCCATAGCGCAAAGCATAGAGCATTAAGGTCATACCGACAGCCATCGCTAGAAAGCCATTGCTCGCTATCATTAAAAACAAGGGCCTGCTTAGCGGGGCCTGCGCTCGCGCCATTTTGTGACCGCTGAGCCATAATAGCCAGTGGGCAGCAAACGCACTGGTCATACGCAGAGCGGAGCCTGCAACGGGGTCAATTTGTGCCAGTTCAGGATTGCTCATCATGGGTTTGAGCATGACCGTGCCGATGCTTTGACAAAGCGCAGCGGTTAAACCTAGAGCGACAGCAATACTCACCGTGCCTGATATGGTCTCCCAGCTGTGTTGCTCTGATTTGCGACCAAAACTGACTGCCAGCACTACGCTCAAAAATAAACACGCTGCGCCGAGTAGCGACCAGCCAAACAACGCTTCGTTAAATAACCATACGCCTAAAAAAGCCGAAAAAGCGGCATGGCAGGCAAATAACAAACTGGCGCGGCGTGGCCCTAGTCGATTCATGCAGGCGAATAACGCGGTATCGCCAACAAATACCCCCACAAAGCCTGACAGCGCGAATAAACCAGCTTGCTCGATGCTAATCATTTGCCACTGATTATTGAAAACTGCCGCGCTAAGCAACATGATGCTCACCAGTCCCATGCGCCAACGACTATAGGCGAACGCGCCTAATTGGCGGCTTGGTGTCACCGAAATTAAGCTAGTAAAAGCCCACAATGCTGCGGCTAATAGAGCTAACCATTCATAGTTCAAAGTGGCGGCCTAATCGCAAATATAGAAAGAGCATTGGCAGGGCACTAGGCGGGTACAGAGTGTTTAGGCTTAATCCAAGCTGCCACAAAAGTATTACGCCCTTTACCTTTGGCTGCGTACATGGCGTGGTCAGCCTCAATGAGCAATTTTGAAAGGTGTTGGCTCTGTGTGTCAAAGGCGAGCCCCATACTGATGGTCATTCGCTGCCGGTGCCGGTGCTGCTGATGCTGCCAGGGTTTACTCGCGACATGCTGAACCAGTTGTAACGCTAAATACTGTGCTTGTGGCCGCTTGCAATTAGGCCACAAAATACAGAACTCATCTCCCCCAAAGCGGGCGAACATCAGCTCTTCGGGCAACACCTCTTGAATAGTGGCCACTACGTGTTTTAGTGCCTCGTCGCCTGCATGGTGGCCATGTTGGTCGTTAATGGCTTTGAACTTGTCAATATCAAACAACATTACGGCCATGCTCGCTACAGAACTACATGCTTGCTCAAGTTGTCGTTCTAGCTCTCGGCGATTCAAAATGTTAGTCAAAGGGTCAATTCGTGCTTGTTTTGCCAGATGGTTGTGTGCCCGTTGTGTATCGACAGAAAACAGTTTTGCAACCAGACTCAGTAAAATGGCGCAATTGATAAACACCAAAGCCATTGAGCTATGCCTTTGCTCGATGTTACTGGGATACATAGGCTCACTTGGCCAGTAAAATACCGCAAAAAAGGCCACGCTAATCAAGGCGAGTAAAGCATTGCGAATGGACGGTTTGTTTTGCCAAAGTAAGAAGGCAACCGGATACAATATTACCAGATGGAAGAATATAAGAGATTCAATGCCAAACCAGCGGGTTGAGGCGAGGGTAATATCCAGAACAAATACCGTGATCATCCAGGCGCGTGCTAATTCATTTTGATTTAGCCAATTCAGCAAAAGAGTGGCGCAGTAAGCGAGTATGACTATGCCGTTAATCAGCCAAAATTCAGTGGCTGTAATGTTGAATTCGAGCGCTTGTACGAAAACGTTGAGGATCAACAAAGGCAGGCCAATAACAATGAAAAGATTGGTCATGCGAACGGCGTGGCGCTGTCCTTTACGGGTACCAATGTTGAGAATGTTATTGAGCAACCGTGATCCTTACAGTTACGACTTAATAGATGCTTAGTGTATAAGACATCAAGTGAAACAAATGTGAAACCGCTTAAACTGCCGACTATTGCTGCTTAGTGGCCTCAGTCAATGGCGGTGTAACGCTAATTACACCGCCAAATGCTTAATCTAAGTGATTAATTAGCCATGCTATCGCGTCAGCATATACAGGCGTCATTAGCGGTTCTAATTGCGCTAGGCTGGTGAGTAATTGCTGGCGGTCGGCAATACTAATGTTGATATGACCGACTTTTCGACCAGGGCGAACCTCTTTGCCATACCAAAAAACTTCGATACCCGGCACGCTTAACCATTGCTGATTATATTCAACACCAATCAGATTGAGCATTACACTTTGGGTTTTCACTAGGGGCTGAACCAAGGGCAAGTCTGCTACGGCGCGAATATGCGCTTCAAACTGACTTAAGCTAGATCCCGCTTGAGTCCAATGTCCGCTATTGTGAACGCGTGGCGCGATTTCGTTTATTAATAGCTTATCACCTACCTGGAAGCACTCCATGGTCATCACCCCGACATAGTCGAGCGCGTCCATTAGCTTGCCAAGCATCGTTTCTGCTTGGCCTTGCAGCGGCGTTTTGCTAGCAACAGGTGACACGGTAGCGAGCAAAATACCTTCATGGTGCTGATTAATAGCCAGAGGGTAAAAAGCAGTATCACCATTAGCATGGCGCATGCCAATTAACGAAACTTCTTCGTCAAAGTTAATCGCTTGCTCGGCAATACAATGGTCTAACCATTCTTGCGGTATCGCGCGTTGCTCGGCACTACCTTGTTGCTTAAGCCAATGTTGGCCTTTTCCGTCGTAGCCGCCAGAGCGCTGTTTTAACAATACCCGCTCGCCGAGCTCGGCAAACAGTTGCTCGGCGCTGTGTTTTTGTTTCACATCAACCCACGGCGCGGTGGCTAAACCTAAAGAGTCAAGGAGCTTCTTTTGACTGGCACGGTCGGCTAACTGCGCCAGTGCAGGCCCATTGAGAAAACTTGGGTGCTGAGTGAGTTGCTCGGTGGCTGCTGTAACGGGCCAGTGCTCACGCTCAACCGTAATGATGTCGTTGCTGGCGATAGCAAAGGTGTCGGTTTCGTCAGTTTCCACTGGACGAACCTCGATATTCAGTGGTTGAGCGGCATGTTTAAGCATGGCGCCTAATTGACCTGCACCTAAGATCCAAATTTTGTTCATTGTACTCACCTAACTTACTCGGCTACACGTGGATCTGGGTGGGCTAACACCGATTCAGTTTGCGCACTGCGGAATGCTTCAATACGCTCTGCTAGTTGTGGGTTAGTTGTTGCCAAGATTTGCGCGGCAAACAAGCCAGCATTATAAGCACCCGCAGTGCCAATGGCTAAGGTGCCAACTGCTACGCCTTTAGGCATCTGGGCAATTGACAGTAAGCTGTCCATGCCATTTAAGGCTTTGCTTTGAACCGGAACACCTAATACCGGTAAACGGGTTTTCGACGCAACCATGCCTGGTAAATGGGCTGCACCGCCTGCACCACCAATAATCACTTTGATACCACGGTCAGCCGCGTTGGCCGAGAATTCCATAAGTTTGTCGGGAGTGCGGTGAGCGCTAACTACTTCAACCTCAAATTCTACGCCTAATTGTTCTAATACTTCGGCGGCGTTTTCCATGGTTGGCCAATCGCTTTTTGACCCCATGATGATGGCAACTTGTGGTTGTGGCATTGTATTCTCCTCGACTTAAATAGCACAGTGGTAACACGTTTTATGGCAGTAACCGAAATGTTGACTGCTCGCGGGCGCAGTGTGCCAGCCTCGCCTGCTAAGGTCAATATTAGCGCAACGCTTGAACTTAAAAGTGACCAAATTATAAGTTAAAAGGCCATTATCTCTATTTTCAGCAAAATTTGTGTTTGGCTGATCTTTTTATGTCATCTAAATAGGCTATCTTTAAATAAGCGTGGAGTACTAGCTGGAGCTAGTAATCTTATTTATGCAGGAGGCATTATGCGATGTATTGTTGGCTTACTATTCTTGGTCTCTCAGTCCTTATACGCAGCAACGGTTGAATTGCATTTACCGGTTTACTCCGATGACTCACACATTTATTACCACGAGCTGCTAGAGCAAGCGCTATTGGACGCGGGTCATCAGCCGCAGATTATCTTGTCGTCTAATTTGCCGCAAAAGAGAGCGGAATCAATGTTGCGCAATGGACAATTGAGCTTGGTGTGGCTGTTGGCCACCGAGGAGCGAAATCAAGATCCAGCCTTCACCCCAATTAAAATTGGTTTGACCAACGGCCTAATTGGCCATCGTCTGTTACTCGTGCCGAAGTCGGATGTAGATAGCTATCGCTTTGTGTCTAACTTAGATGATTTTAAAGCGCTAGATAAAACCGGCGGCTTTGGTAAAAATTGGTTCGATGTTGCGGTGTGGCAGCACAACCAGTTAGCAACAGTCGAAGTTGACGGCGAGTGGCGCCGTTTATACAAAATGGTGGCGAATAAAAAGCGTGGCATTGATTATTTTTCACGTGGCTTTACTGAAATCATTAATGAGTCTCTGCAGCATCCTTACTTAGCGATTGAGCCCTACTTGTTGTTAAATTATCAGCGAGATTTTCAGTTTTATGTGAGTAGTAAAGACCCTACATTAGCCCCCATATTAGAACAAGCATTAGAAAAAGCGGTTGATAGTGGCTTAATGGACAAAATGATTGAAGAATTTTGGCGAGAAGATTTTGATTTGCTGAATTATCGTAAGCGGGTGGTGATACCTTTAGCTACACCGAAGTAGCGGGTTTAACATAAGGCTTCAATAATACCCAACGGGTAGCCCGCTTCTGTTTGAACTTTTGCTTCGTGTTGCAATTCGGCTGCACGTAACGGATGTTGCTGGTTCCAAGTCGGCGGGAAGCAAAGTTGCCAGTTATCTTGTGTTTGTAGCAAAGTGATTTTAGGTACGCTACCTTGAGTTCGTCGCATACATACAATGATAGCGATGCGCAGTAATCTGGCTAATACGATGGCTTCGGCGTTTTCCAAGGCATTTTGTTGAGCTAAAAGCCCGGTTTGCCACTCACCACGCTGATTCAATAATAAGCTTGATATAAAGTGTTTTTGAGCGCTGGTAAAGCCTGGTAAATCAGAATGGTCAATAATATAAGCTGCATGTTGAGGTGCTTTTTTAAACTCGATGTTCAAACCCACTTCATGGAACATCGCTGCCCACTTCAGCAAACTTAAACCGCGATTACTTAAACTTGGGCTAGTTTGTTGGGCCATATTGAGGGCGCAATGGGCCACTCGCTCTGCATGTTCATTATCTATGCGGTGACGCTTTACGAAGCTTTCAGCGGTACGAGCTCGAACGCTACTGGTTTCTTTTTGGCTCAATAAGCTGTAAACCAAGCCTTCGCGTAAAGCGCCTCCGGCTAATGTTAAGCTTTCTATCTGCAAGCTTTCAAATAAAGCTAAAATAATGGCTAAACCAGAAGCGAATACTGGTTTTCGCTCATCGCCCAAGCCCTGAATCTCGAGTTTTTCCACGCTGCCACAATCGATGACTTGTTGCTGAATCGCTTTTAGCTTGGGGTAAGTGATGCGTTCATCGAGGCCTTGTGCGGTCACTATTTCTAGTAGTGCTTGAATGGTGCCTGACGCACCTAAGCTAGATTGCCAGCCAAGGCGCCGATAATCACTTAGCACAGGATCTATCACTTGCTTGGCTGCGGCAATGGCTTGTACAAAGTTTGCCTCGCTGAGCTGATCTTGAAAAAAGCGCTTTAACCAAGTGACGCAGCCCATATCTAAGCTATTTAGCAATAAGGTTTCGCTTTGTTCGCCTACGACGAGCTCGGTGCTGGCGCCGCCAATATCTATCACTAGACGTTTTCCGCTGCCACTACTGGTATGCGCGACCCCTCGATAAATAATTTTGGCTTCAGTCTCACCGCTAATGATATGGATTTTGTGATTGAGGATTTTTTCTGCTTGTAGCAAAAACTCTTCGGCGTTAGTTGCTCGGCGCAGGGTTGCTGTAGCCACTATTTTTATTTGGGCGTCTGGAATGTCTTGGAGCTGTTCAGCAAATAAGCTGAGACATTGCCAGCCGCGAACCATCGCGGCTTGGTCCAATTTATCGTCCGCATCTAAACCAGCCGCTAAGCGAACTTTGCGTTTCACTTTAGCGATAGTTTGCACACTGCCACTCAGCTCCCGCACGATTAACATGTGGAAGCTGTTGGAACCTAAATCAATGGCTGCATATAGGGGCGAAGCTTTTGACACGGAGATCCTTTGCGTCTATTTAATGCTGCCTAGGGCGGCGTTGATGCGAATGTTTACTATTACTGCGACTATGCCCTTTGCTGCCATTACGGTTATTCATATTTTTAGCTCTATGAATACGTTGGGCACGGGGTAAGTCACTGATCAATGCTTCACTATCGTATTGACTAACGGGCACCGTATGTTTGATGTATTCTTCAATGGCTGGCAAATTAAATACATACTCTTCACAAGCAAGACTAATGGCATGACCGCTTAGGCCTGCGCGTCCAGTACGACCAATACGGTGTACATAATCTTCAGCATCGTCGGGTAAATCGTAATTAAATACATGCGTTACCGAAGGAATATGCAAGCCGCGAGCGGCTACGTCAGTAGCGACTAGAATATCTAACTTACCTTCTGTAAATTGCTCTAGAATTTGTACGCGTTTACGCTGAGGAATATCACCAGTGAGAAGGCCTACACGATGTTTGTCGGCACTTAAGTGGCCCCAAATATCTTCACAGCGATGTTTGGTATTAGCGAAAATGATGGCGCGTTCTGGCCAATCTTCTTCAACCAAGGTTTGCAATAAGGCCATTTTATCTTCGTTAGAAGGATAAAAAAGTTCTTCTTTAATGCGAACACCCGTCATTTGTTCTGGTTCAACAATGACATGTTCAGGCTCGTTCATGTGTTCAAACGCGAGCTCTTTAACTTTGAAAGATAAGGTCGCGGAAAACAGCATGTTCAAACGTAGTTTTGGTTCTGGCATGCGACGCATTAAATAGCGGATATCTTTAATAAAGCCTAAATCGAACATTCGATCAGCTTCATCCAATACCAGCGCTTGCACACTGTTTAGGCTGAATGCGCCCTGCTTAAAGTAGTCAATCATTCTGCCGGTTGTTCCGATTAGAATATCAACACCTTCATCTAAAGTGGCGCGTTGGCTAGCGTAACCTTCTCCCCCATAAACTAAACCCAGCTTTAAGCCGGTAGCTTTAGCTAGCAGGCGGGCATCGTTATGAATTTGAATCGCCAGTTCGCGAGTCGGGGCGAGAATTAACGCTCTTGGTTGGTTTTGTTGGCGCGTTTCGGGCACTTCTGTGATTAGCAGGTGATTAAACGTGGCAACTAAAAAGGCTAATGTTTTCCCCGTACCGGTCTGGGCTTGGCCTGCAATATCTTTACCTGTGGTTAAGATGGGAAGGCTTTGCGCTTGGATCGGGGTGCAATTGTGATAGCCGTGCTGCTCTAAGGCTTCTAATACCTTATCTTGCAGTCCTAATTCGGCGAATCGTAGTTCAGTTAAATGTGCTTTGCTCATTGCGTAAGCATATCACAGCTAAGTTGCACTACCAGTACCAGATTTACTTTTAATGCTTGCTTCAATTACTTATGTTAATTGAAGCTAGCTTAGATTCCCTTGGAATGAGCTTGGGCTTGCATTCATTGGTCGGATGATTTCAAATAGTCAGGTAAATTATCTATATAGATAGCAGAAAATATTTGGAGTAAGACATGAGCGACAAATTGGTTCAGCTGAGCGACGACAGTTTCGAGGCAGACGTACTAAATGCAAGCACACCTGTACTGGTTGACTTCTGGGCTGAGTGGTGTGGACCGTGTAAAATGATTGCACCGATCCTAGATGAAGTTGCTGACGAATATGCCGGTAAAGTCACAGTGGGCAAATTGAATATTGACCAAAATGCGGGCACACCGCCAAAATTCGGTATTCGAGGCATCCCAACTTTGTTGTTATTTAAAGATGGCAAAGTAGCGGCGACCAAGGTTGGCGCCTTGTCTAAAGCGCAGTTGACCGCGTTTTTGGACGAAAACCTGTAACAACTATGTGAGCAGGTCGACATTCGTTGCCTGCTTTTGCTGGATCTTTCTCCACAATAGTGCTAATTTTATTTTCGAATTTTCCTACGCCCGTTTTTTTATAGGCTATCCCTTGGCCGATTAGACAGTCGAGTAAGCATCTCTATTTTATCTCACTCAAGCTGCCGTCAGCCTTTTTCGATAAAAACTGAAACCCCATCATTATGAATTTAACTGAGCTAAAAAATACCCCGGTCCATGAATTGATTACCCTAGGTGAATCAATGGGCTTAGAAAATCTGGCACGTTTGCGCAAGCAAGATATTATCTTTTCGATCTTAAAAGCTCACGCGAAAAGCGGCGAAGCGATTTTTGGTCATGGTGTACTGGAAATTTTGCAGGATGGTTTTGGCTTCTTACGTAGCGCCGACTGTTCTTACTTAGCTGGTCCTGATGATATTTATGTTTCGCCTAGCCAAATCCGTCGATTTAACTTACGTACCGGTGATACGGTAGAAGGTAAAATTCGCCCACCTAAAGAAGGCGAGCGTTACTTTGCTTTATTAAAAATCGGTCAAGTTAACCACGACAAACCAGAAAACTCGCGTAATAAAATCTTATTTGAAAACCTCACTCCACTGCATGCAACCAAGCGTATGCGTATGGAGCGTGGTAATGGTTCTACCGAAGATATTACCGCTCGTGTTTTAGATTTAGCCTCTCCGATTGGTAAAGGCCAACGTGGTTTGATTGTTGCTCCGCCAAAAGCGGGTAAAACCATGTTGCTACAAAACATTGCGCAAAACGTGGCATTTAATCACCCAGAGTGTGAGCTTATTGTATTGCTGATCGATGAGCGCCCTGAAGAAGTGACTGAAATGCAGCGTTTGGTTCGCGGCGAAGTGATTGCTTCGACCTTTGATGAGCCCGCTAGCCGTCACGTTCAAGTGGCAGAAATGGTAATTGAAAAAGCTAAACGTCTAGTTGAACACAAGAAAGACGTTATCATCTTACTTGATTCTATTACTCGTTTGGCGCGCGCTTACAACACCGTTATTCCTTCTTCAGGCAAGGTATTAACCGGTGGTGTAGACGCTAACGCTTTACACCGTCCAAAGCGTTTCTTTGGTGCGGCCCGTAACGTAGAAGAAGGTGGTAGTTTAACCATTATTGCTACCGCGTTGGTAGATACCGGTTCAAAAATGGACGAAGTTATCTACGAAGAGTTTAAAGGTACCGGTAACATGGAACTGCACTTGAGCCGTAAGATTGCAGAAAAACGTGTTTACCCAGCTATCGACATTAATCGCTCTGGTACTCGTCGCGAAGAGTTGCTTACTAGTGCCGATGAACTGCAGAAAATGTGGATATTGCGGAAGATTGTTCATCCAATGGATGAAACCAGCGCGATGGAATTCCTAATTGATAAACTCTCTATGAGTAAGACCAATGATGATTTTTTTGATGCGATGAAAGCGCAGAAGAAATAATTTTAAACTGGCCGTTAATACGGCCAGTTTTATTTCTGATGATGAAATATCTTCTACTCGTTTTAGGTTTAAACTTAAGCTTGTTTGCTCATTCTGAGCAGCAAGGTCCCAATCTGCCTGCCGACGCTATCGATCAGCAAGTGCCAAACATGATTTTACGGCGCAGTGTTGATGCTTTAATGCAAAACCAACCCGCCTGGGTCATCGACTTACTTCCCAATTTAAGAGCTGAACACCGTGAAGCCTTGCTGTTTGAAAGCTTGCGCTACTTGCATTTAAATCAGCATATTCCAGACCAAACTTTAAAAAATTGGTTATTGGAGTTAGCTTCAGAGCGGCCATTGGTAAGAGAAGCTGCGGTGATCGATGGTTACGAAGTGATTCGACCTAGTTATGATTATCCGGCCTTAGCCAGAAGCTTAATTCTCAATCAAGTTTCAGCGGAACGCTCTCAACTGTATTTAACCGAATTACTGCGTGATGATTTCCAGTGGTCTTTGGTGTTCAGGCGGAATAACCCCCTTATTTTAGCGCAGCAGCTTGATCTAAAGAGAGCCTTTTCGCAATTGAATTCTGAACAGTTACACTATGTGAAGAAAGCAATGCCAGGGAAGTTATTTTTCCCTGATAACAGTGTGGTGGTGGCGTTAGCCTTGGGTATCGCTACGCCTGAAGCTATTGCCGAAGTATTGCGCTTACCTATGGATCAATACAGTGTCTCGTTGCTAGAGTGGGTGCGTTTACAAATGCCGCCTGAACTGGCCTTTGAGATACTCATGGATGCAGCGGATAATCCAGAATTACTCTATTTTGCGTATAGCGCGATTGCCCGCTTAGGCAGAGTTTACCCGCCCGCTGCTCAGTTTATTTTGGAGCAATTCCGTGATTCTGAGCATAAAGAGTTGGCTGCAATTGTGATGATTGAGATGCAATCTCGGTAATCTAAAGGCACCGCATAGGCGCTATTCATTAGGCTTAGTGAACCCTTGGTTAGTCTGCAGCGTTGTTCTATATTGATGTAGAATAAGCATATTTTTCATTTTCGTCTTGTTTAAAAGCTATTAATGACTTCACCGCAGCGGTGAAAGAAAGACCAATCGACCTTGGGTTAATGTAATGAAATATAAAGATTTAAGAGACTTTATTGGCTTGCTGGAGAAGCGCGGAGAGCTAAAACGTATTACCGTTGAAGTGTCTACCGAGTTAGAAATGACCGAAATATGCGATCGAACTTTAAAAGCGGGTGGCCCTGCTTTATTGTTCGAAAATGTTAAAGGTCACAGCATGCCGGTGTTGGGCAATCTTTTTGGCACTCCAGAACGCGTGGCTTTAGGGATGGGGCAAGACTCTGTATCAGCCTTGCGCGAGGTGGGTACTTGGCTGTCTTACCTAAAAGAGCCTGAGCCACCAAAAGGTTTGAAAGAACTGTGGGAAAAACTGCCTATATTCAAACAAGTTCTTAATATGCCCACTAAAAAGCTGCGTTCGGCGCCATGCCAGGAAATTGTATGGAGTGGCGAGGAGGTTGATTTAGACAAATTGCCTATTCAACACTGCTGGCCTGGAGACGTTGCACCACTGGTTACCTGGGGGCTGACTATTACTCGGGGCCCCTATAAGAAACGCCAAAACTTGGGTATCTATCGACAGCAAAAGTTGGCTAAAAACAAACTTATCATGCGTTGGTTGTCACACCGTGGTGGAGCTATTGATTTTCGAGAGTTTCAAGAACTTAACCCTGGTAAACCCTACCCTGTAGCGGTTGCTTTGGGCGCTGATCCTGCCACTATTTTGGGGGCGGTAACTCCGGTCCCTGATACCTTATCAGAATACGCCTTTGCCGGCTTATTACGGGGCGGAAGAACCGAAACCGTGCAGTGTATTAGTAATGATTTGGAAGTACCAGCGAGTGCTGAAATAGTGCTTGAGGGATATTTGGAGCCGAATGAAAATGCGCCCGAGGGCCCTTACGGTGATCACACCGGCTATTATAACGAAGTAGACGAATTTCCGGTGTTTACGATTACCCATATGACGATGCGAAAAGACCCTATTTACCATAGTACTTATACGGGGCGGCCGCCCGACGAGCCCGCTGTATTAGGCGTTGCCTTAAATGAAGTATTTGTTCCAATTCTACAAAAGCAGTTTCCAGAAATTGTTGATTTTTATTTGCCACCCGAAGGGTGTTCTTATCGGATGGCGGTGATAACGATTAAGAAACAATACCCTGGTCATGCTAAGCGGGTAATGCTTGGGGTTTGGTCATATCTACGCCAGTTTATGTATACCAAGTTTGTTATTGTTTGTGATGATGATATCAACGCGCGTTCTTGGCAGGATGTAATATGGGCTATCACCACACGTATGGATCCTAGCCGAGATACTACGTTAATAGACCATACTCCCATTGATTATTTAGATTTTGCCTCGCCGGTGTCTGGCTTGGGTTCAAAAATGGGTCTCGATGCGACCAATAAATGGCCCGGTGAAACTAATCGAGAGTGGGGGGAAGTGATTGAAATGGCTCCAGAAGTGAAGCAGAGAGTGGATAGTATTTGGCAGCAATTAGGCATAGACTAGTGGCAAAGAGCTATAAAGTCGAAATGGGGCAAACCGTTTTCTGGGTTGAACCGCAAGAAACACTCCTAAATGCAGCGACAAGGCAGGGAGTAAAATGGCCATATAGATGTGGTCAAGGTGCTTGCTTAAGCTGCTTAGCCCGATGTATATCAGGCACAGTGAGTTACCATGGAATGGCGCCAATGCTAAGCGAAGCCGAGCAAACCCAAGGATGGTTTGCGGGCTGCTTAGCGAGTGCAGAAACAGATCTCTATATCAGTTTAGAAGGGTGAAAGTATGAAGCGCATTAGTTGCAAGGTTGCATCGGTCTCGCCGATCTTGGATGACATTTTTAATGTAGAATTAGAGCCATCTGAGCCACAAGGATTTGTGGCGGGCCAGTATCTACAGATAGTAATGGCTGAAGATGATAAACGACCATTTTCTCTGGCCAGTTCGCCAGAGCAGGCGGGGGTTTACGAATTACATATTGGCGCCCCTGAAGGCAACCCTTATGCCCGCCAAGTCATCGACAAGTTAAAAATTAGCGGTGAAATTGAGGTGGAAATGCCTTTTGGTCATGCGGGTTTTGATGAATCAAGCCAACGGCCGATCCTAATTATGGTTGGTGGAACCGGCTTTTCTTACGCTAAGTCTATCGTTGAACATATTGTGGATAGCGAACAAGATCGCGAGATCTATTTGTATTGGGGTGGCCGTAATTTAGGCGGCCTGTACTTACACGAACTTGCCTATCAATGGGCTGAACTTGATCAAGTCACTTTTGTTCCTGTGCTTGAACAAGCTATGCCACAGTGGACAGGGAAAAAAGGTTTAGTACATGAAGCGGTATTAGAAGACTTTGCCGATATGAGTGGCTTAGAGGTTTATATTGCTGGTCGTTTTGAGATGGCCGATGTAGCGCGTACTGCTTTTACTCAGCAAGGTTTACCCTTAGACCAATTACATGGTGATGCTTACGAGTTCATCTAATACTTTGCCACTTATTCGCTCAGTATTGTAAGGGCGAAAATAGAGGCGAATAGTGCTGTGAATGTTGTAATTTGAATCACTCATTACTGCACCTTCGCGGGTATAAAAATGGCGAGCTTAGCTCGCCATTTTGCTTTTTTATCTTTGCCACACCTTTACGTCGTCTCGCTAAGCCCTTGCTAAATGGCCAACGCTTGGCGGTAGTAATGAATTGCCTGTTCAGGATCGTCTAATTGGCGACAGGTTTCAGCTAAGCCTTTATAACACTCGCTAGTGGCTGCTATTTGCATACTCTCTTCATAGTATTTTTTCGCTTCTTGCCATTGTTGTTGTTGCATATGTAACTGAGCAATAAGGTTTAATAGCGCTGTATTATTAGGGTGTTTACGAAGCAAGCCGCTGAGTTGCTGTTGTAGCGGATGAGGATCAGCTAAATGTAATTCTGCAGCCACTGCTAGTAGTTCTTTATCGGCGTGTTTATTCAGTAAATCACCGAGTAATTGATACGCAGCTGTGTTATCACCAGAGGTAATTAAGGCTTGGCATGCGGCAGCCGCAATGGTCATCGATTTTTTCTGCTTGCGTGGCATGGTATTCCAGTGCTCAGCGACGGCCTCTGAGCCCCTGCTATTAGCCAGCTGCAAGAATAATGCTTGATAGCTGGTTGATAGCTCGCTGTGATAGTGGGCCGCGTCAATCAATTCTGCCTTGGCGGCAAGCGGTAACAAGTCAATATAGCGTTGCCAAAGCGATAATTGGGGCAATATTTGTAACAGCATACGTTTTACTGGCGCTTGCTTGATACTTTCATGTGGTAATTGCTCGATACTGTTCAGCGCAGCTTGGAAGTTTTGCTGCTTGATTTGCAGGCGAGCTTGCGTAATCAGTACTGCCGACTCATTGTTTGATGTTTTATTGGCTTGCTCCAAATATTGGTCGCGCTTCTTATCTTGGCCTTGCTCCTGAGCTGCCTCGGCGGCGGCTAAATAGTTTAATGCAGGAGCATCACTAAAACTGGCCCCTTTACTGACTAATTTTTCTGCGTTTTGATAATCACCTCTCATCATCGCCAGCATGCCTTGTTGGGTGTTACTAATGGCTTTTTGTTTGCGTCGTTGGCCCCACCAGTTGCCGCTGCGAGAGACACTTAGCCATAACCATCGAGCCAACCATAAACTAAGTAGCAACACACAGAAACAGATAAAACTGAGGAAAATAGCACTGGTTACCGACATTTCGATGGTGTAATTGTCAAAGGCAATCAGTACGTATCCTTTATTTCCCGCGAGTTGCGGGCCGAGGGATAAGCCAATGGCAATGCACACTAGCAGGATAAGTATTTTAAACATTACTCGCCCTCCCCTAAAGAAGGTAATAGCCGTTGTTGGCGATCTTTAATGGCTTGCTCGGCTGCGCTTAAGCTAGAGAGTTGTTCCGGTAACTTATCGACAATGTTCAGTTGCTGCAGTTGCTGCAAATCTGCAATCATCGCTTGAGCTTGACTGTTTTGAATGAAAAAATCCGTCACCCAAAGTTCAGCGCGTTGCAGCTTAGCTTTGAAGAGCTCCCCGTGGGAACGAAATAGCGCTTGTTCGGCTTGTTGTAGTTGTAGCTTTAGGTTCTCTTTTAAGTACCAAGCATGCTGAGGTTCTATTAAGGCTTCAACTTGGCCGTCACGGCGACGCACGGTAATGAAGTTTTCACTAAACTTGCGCCAGCTTTTACTTAAATTTTCCTGCCAATCGGCACTGTCGGCACTGAGTTCATTATTCTGCTGTTGTACGGCTTCTGGCAGTTCAATTTCTGCTAGCTGGAGGTTTTCGGCTTGATGCAAAATGCTCTCTAACTGAAAGGCAATACCATCTTTATCGACCAAAGGTATCGCTTTTAGCAATTGAATATCGTTATTTATGGCACGACGAAGCGGCAACAGATGAGGGTCATCGGCGTTGTTAATACTGCTATCGGCTTCTAACAACAGAGCGATGGCTGTGGCGGGATCCTGTTCTAGCCATAACTTGTGTGCGGCTAACTTTAGTAAGTAGTTGGCTTCATTGAGTCGCCAATGATTAGCATCTTTAATATTCAGCAGTGCTAATTGGCGCTCAATGGTTTTGCGGTTTTGCTCGGTTAATGCTAACTGAGCTTGCAAAGCAACGTAGGCTTGTTGCTGCTCTGCCAGTTTGTCATCGATATTACTGAGCTGGCTTTTATTTGAACTCACACCACTAATTAAATTTTGCTCTTTGGCCGCTAGGCTGGTTTTCATTAGCTGAATTTGGGTCTCTGAGTGCTCGCGGAACTGATGGCCATGCCAATATAAGCCTATGGCCATTGCAATACTAAGAATAATCGCAATAATCGCCAGTAGTTTAGCTGTTTTGTCTCCTGAGTCGTTCGATGTTGCAGGGGACGCTAGCTCAGGCGCTGCGGCATGGGTATTAGTGGCCGTTGAATCATTAGAGGGAGTAGCCTTGGTTTGGCTATCTGATTGTTTATCTTTGGTCATTTTTATTCCTTGCCGATGACGATATCTGCGCTAATGCGTTAATAAAAGCCATATCTGATGCGCCTTCGCACAATACAATGTGCACAAAACCCAAACTCTTCGCGTATTCAAGCAAACGCTGACTTGGCACCAATAAAGTAACGCCTTTAAGCCAAGCTCGTTGCATTGGTGTACTAGTAAGGGTAGTAAGGTGTTTCAAAATTTCACCACTAGTAGCAATTATAGTGTTGATCTGTGAGCGCCAATGTTCAAGTTGTTGCTCTGAGTAACTAATTAAATTTCTTTGGTAACAAGTAACATAGCTCACCTCTATGCCTTTGGCTTGTAGTTTTTGCGCTAGCCATTCGCGACCTTGTTGTCCACGTAAGATAGTGGCTCGAGTCACCCCCTGCAATTGTTGGTCAATCAGTTGCAACATACCTTCACTATCTTGTCGTGCAGGAACTAAGGCCTTAACGCCATATTGTTGCCAACATTCAGCGGTGGCTTTTCCAACCGCTAAATATTGTAATGAGCTTGGCCAATTTAGTCGCTGTTGTTGGACAAACTGTTGGCAGGACTCAACCGCATATTGGCTGACCGCAATGACTAAGTCGACAGTACTGTCAGCTGCAAGTATCGTGTTTAATTGAGCCAGTTGTTGGCTGGCTTTAATATCTACCATAGGAGCCGCAACAGCCGAGTAGCCAAAAGCTTGAAGCGTTTTGACACATTGTTGGTTGTGCGGCTTAGGTCGAGTAACAAGTACTTGCACTAGGCATCCTTATTTTTGGTAGACCGCCTGTAAGATGGGCGCGGCACCGGCTTCTAATAGTTCTTCAGCTAAGGCTAAACCGATCTGCTCGGCGTCTTTACAGGCCCCTCGAAGCTGCTTTTCAATGATTTGAGAGCCATCTATCGCCCCGACCAAACCGCGAACAAATAATTGCTCACCTTCTAGCTCGGCGTAACAACCAATAGGCACCTGACATCCCCCCTCTAAACGACGGTTCATTGCTCGTTCAGCACTCACTCTCATTGCAGTAGCTAGGTGATTTAGCGGGGCAAGCAAAGCGAGTAATTCGCTATCGTCACTGCGACATTCGATACCTACAGCGCCTTGTCCGCCGGCAGGTAAAATTTGCTCGGGCTCGATATACGCGCTGATCCGTTCGGCCATTTCTAAGCGAATCAGTCCGGCACTGGCCAGAATGATGGCATCAAACTCCCCGGCATCTAATTTTGCTAGGCGAGTATTCACATTGCCACGCAAGTCTTTAATGGTTAGGTCTGGGCGCTGCGCTTTGAGTTGGCATTGACGACGTAGGCTAGAGGTTCCAACAATCGCCCCTTGTGGTAATGCATCTAAGGTGGCGTAGTGATTGCTGACGAAGGCATCACGAGGATCTTCTCGTTGGCAAATACAATGCAAGCCCAAACCTTGCGGAAATTCCATCGGTACATCTTTCATCGAGTGCACCGCAATGTCGGCCAAGCCATCCAGCATGGCCACCTCTAACTCCTTAATGAATAGTCCTTTACCACCAATTTTGGCTAAGGGAGTATCTAGAATCTTGTCGCCTCGAGTACTCATCGCTAAAAGTTCAACGGTTAAACTGGGGTGGTGACGTTCTAACTCTGATTTAACAAAGTGGGCTTGCCACATAGCTAAAGGGCTCTTGCGAGTTGCGATTCTCACTTTCTTCACTGGAATAAACCTCTTGATTTGGGTAACAAATAGTACCACTGGATAGTTTTTAGCCCAAGCAAGCATTACTAACAGGGATGGTTGAGTAAAGACTATCTCTTTGAGTTACAACAATTAGTACTAGTCTAAATATACGCACAAAAATTGTGCGTTTGTATTTACCGGTATTATACTAACTGTTAAGATGATCACATTTTGTTATCACTGAAATTCAGTCAATATTAACCCACTAAGCCACAGGTAATAAAAACTTTGCAAGAAACAATTGCCTCTCTATTAGAGAAGGTGACGCGATCAAATCAGCACCGTAAGCAACTCGCATTGCAGACCATGCCTGCCGCTGTTCAGCAGGTATTTGAGCTGTTGCCGTTGATGCTGCATTATTCGCATCCTTGCGTACCTGGGTTTATTGAAGGGCAAGTACCTAGTGGTGTTTGTCAATTTGAGCCTAGTGCTCGGCACGCCATTTATTTACAGCAACACTTCTTATGTAGCCCTGAACAACCTAATCAGTGTGAAATTTTAGGCCTGTACTCTATGGGGAGTACCGCCACGGTGGGGCAAACTGAATCAAGCGATTTGGATATTTGGGTTTGTCACAATGCCGACTTAGCAGTGGAACGCGTCGCCTTACTCACTGAAAAGTGCGCACAGATTTCTTCTTGGGCCGCCCACCAAGGGGTTGAGCTTAATTTCTTCATGGTTGAAGAAAACCAATTTAAGACCGGTTCTATCAGCGAGCTGTCTAAAGACAATTGTGGCAGTGCTCAACACCTGTTATTGCTGGATGAATTTTATCGCACCGCGTTACCGCTTGCCGGTAAACAGTTGGTCTGGTTTGCCGTTCCCACTAATTTGGAGCAGAGCTATGAGAGTTTTGTGGCTGATCAGTTCGAGTTAGGTGTATTTAATCATCAAGAGTGGTTAGATTTAGGTGGCTTAGATACCATTCCGGCAGAAGAGTATTTTGGCTCTGGCTTATGGCAACTTTACAAGGGTATCGACTCGCCCTATAAAGCGGTATTAAAAACATTGCTAATGGAAGCGTATTCGGCGGATTACCCAAGGCCAAGTTTATTGGCGGTAGAAGCCAAACGCCTCATGCAGCAAGACCAAACCTTTGCACTAGAACATGATGCTTACTATCTGATGTTGGATAAGGTAACCAAGTATCTTGAATCAATTAAAGATAGCGCCCGCTTGGATTTGGTTAGGCGCTGTTTCTATCTGAAAAACTGCGAATGTAGTCCCTTACCGAGTGATTTAGTTGACGTGCGCTCGTTAACTTGGCAACAGCGCTTCATGGCTAAGCTCGTTAAGCAATGGGATTGGCCACAACATAAAATTGAGCACCTTAATCTGCGCCGTGCTTGGAAAGTACAAGATGTTCGCCAAGCGCACAGTGAATTACTCGACGCACTCATGCTAAGTTACCGAAACTTGATTCGCTTTGCCCGCCGTAACGATATTAGTGAGTCAATTAACCCTGAAGATATCGGCATATTGTCACGTAAGTTGTATGCGGCCTTTGAAAGCTTGCCGGGCAAAGTGACCCTGATTAATCCGCAAATTTCTCCCGATTTATCAGAGGAAAATCTCAGCTTTATTCATGTTCCCAAGGGGCGAAGCTGCGCTGAAGGTTGGTACTTATATAAACAGCCTCTTACTGGTTTATCGATTGTCGGACAAGCTCCACTTGAGCACGCCAGCTATATTTCTAAATTGATGGCCTGGAGCTACTTTAATCAACTTAAAACCGACCAAACCCAGTTAAGTTTGCATAAACACCAAGGTGATTTGAATCTTGAGACGCTAAAACAGTTTGCTGAAGACTTACGCCGAGCTTTTCCAGTCAATGTTGATGCGGCCAGTAATACGGCCTTAACGCGTCCTTGTGAAATACGCCATTTAGGGGTATTCATCAATTTAGAGAAAGATCCTACCGCTAAATGGGCGGGTAAAGTGATCGAGTTTGATGCTACTGCTACTGACGTATTTAGTTTTGGTCGAGACTCTGATTGTTTAGTGGGCTCAGTTGATCTGGTCTACCGCAATACTTGGAATGAGATTAGAACCCTACATTTTAAGGGCGATAGTGCGGTGGTTGATGCCTTAACGACCGTATTGGGCAAGATGCACCGTGATGCCAATGTTCCCGAGCACATTGACGTATTTTGCTACAGTGAAAACTTGCGTGAACAGATATGTAGTAACTTTAAAACCTTGTTAGTTGAGAGTATTCAGAGTCGCTTACAACCCTTGGATAAACGCATTGTAAAAACCATTGTATTAGGTAGAGACAAATACGGCTTGTTCATTGAAGACCGTGGCGTATCGGTTAAAAAATTAGAAAATGGCGTAGAGTTTTATCGTCAGCTTTCTAATAACAAACTACAACGTATGCCTTTGCAGTTAAACGCGGGAAACACCAAAAAAGTACCTAACGTTGTAGAAGCGCATGCTAGCGAAGGATTGGTACAGTACTTCTTTGAAAATCTTAATACTGGTTTTAACATCTATATTGTTGATGAACACAACCGTATTGAGATGTATCAAGATTTTGAAGGGAGTAAAGAAGAATTAGTGCAAGGAATTAATCGGTTTTACACCTCTTCTCGAGAGCAATATGGTACTCGTAATGAGGTGATAAACTTTAACTTGCCTCAGTTCTACGACATTGTTGTTGTCGAAGGGCAGTGGCAAGTTAAGTCATATCGTAGCAGCTAACAATTAATTGTGCTGCTACTGGGTCGCATGCTTAGAAAGACAGCTGTTCGCCACTCTGCTTAGTAATCGATTCTGTTAAGAATGACCAAAACTCTACGCCGCTCCTATTACAAATCCACAAGCCTTGATCTTCATGCCACTCAAAATGGAAGCCACCAAATTTAGTCGCCAACCAAAGCTGATGTAATGGCTCTTGTTTGTTGATTACCATTTTAGAACGATTTTCAAACTCTAAGGTAAGCACGCCACCATTAACATCACATTCAATATCGAAGTCATCGCTATCCGTGGTCGTTTCGATCTTTTCAAAGGCATTATCCACCAGTTGGTGATATTGACTATCATTCATCACAATCATCCTGTCCTATTGCTTTTCTTGCTTCGAATGCGGATTATAGAGGGCATTCAAAAAAGAATCATGGCTTTATCATGAACAAACAGGCAATAGCTGTTATTTTGCTGAGTATTGGGCTTAGTGCTTGCGGTCAAAAAGGACCTCTTACTCACCCGCAAGCGACACCGGAAAATACCCCGGCGGCCCCCGCACAAGCAGAACCTACAGAGTAAGCACTGCAACACAAAAAAGGACAGATCATTGGATTTCTTTAGTTATCAAAACGAGCAATTAAACGCAGAACAATGCTCGGTAGCTGACTTAGCCAGCACTTACGGTACACCTTTGTACGTATATTCACGCGCCACGATTGAGCGTCATTGGCAAGCCTTTGACAAAGCGGCGGGTAAACGTCCACACATGATCTGTTACGCAGTAAAGGCTAATTCAAACTTAGCGGTACTTAATGTGATGGCGCGAATGGGCTCTGGCTTTGATATTGTATCTGGTGGTGAACTGGCAAGAGTCATAAAGGCGGGGGGTGATCCTGCTAAAGTGGTCTTTTCAGGTGTGGGTAAAACCGAGCAAGAAATTACCGATGCGCTCAATCACGGTATCTACTGTTTTAACGTAGAATCTGAGCCTGAGCTAGATCGAATCAGTAAAGTGGCTCAAGGTTTAGGCAAAGTAGCGCCTATTTCATTACGTATTAACCCAGATATTGATGCTGGCACACACCCTTATATCTCTACCGGATTAAAAGAAAACAAATTTGGTATCGCGATTGAAAAAGCTGCCGCCGCCTATGCTTATGCCGCGGATTTACCGTCGTTGAATGTCGTAGGTCTAGATTGCCATATTGGCTCGCAGCTAACCGAAATATCGCCCTTTGTCGAAGCTATCGATAAATTACTGGCTTTAATCGACCAGCTTGCCGAGCAGGGCATTGTGATTGAGCACCTTGATGTCGGTGGGGGCTTAGGCGTTAATTACGACGATGAAACCCCACCCGAGCCTGCAGATTATGCTAGCGCTCTAGCTGAACGCTTAGGTGACCGAAAATTAAAGCTACTGTTTGAACCTGGCCGTGCCATTATGGCCAATGCGGGTATTTTAGTGTCTAAAGTTGAATTCTTAAAAATGTCAGACAGTAAAAATTTTGCCATTGTTGATGCTGCGATGAACGATTTGTTGCGTCCGTCTTTATATAGCGCTTGGCAACGTATTGTGCCAGTGATTAAGCGTCCTGAACTTATCGCGACTAGCTATGATGTGGTGGGGCCTATTTGTGAGACTGGCGATTTCTTAGGTAAAGACCGCGAATTAGCCATTGAAGCGGGCGACTATATCGCAGTGCGCTCATCTGGCGCGTATGGCTTTACCATGAGCTCAAATTATAACTCTCGTTGTCGAGCAGCCGAAGTGATGGTTGACGGTGATAGCGCGCATATTGTGCGTGAGCGTGAAGTCCTCGAGTCTCTTTGGGCCGGCGAAACGCTGTTGCCTAAAGGATAAAAATAATGTTAGTAAACTTTACTAAAATGCACGGCTTGGGTAATGACTTTGTGGTTATCGACAATGTCACCCAAAATGTGTTTTTTAACCAAGAAGTGATTAGCCGTCTGGCAGATCGTAATTTTGGTATTGGCTTTGACCAGTTTTTAGTGGTTGAGCCACCCTATGATCCAGATTTAGATTTTCACTATCGAATTTTTAATGCCGATGGCAGTGAAGTTGAGCAGTGTGGTAATGGCGCCCGTTGTTTTGCCCGCTTTGTGGTGAGTAAAGGCCTTACTAATAAACGCAGTATTGGGGTGAGTACCAAGTCGGGGAAAATCGTCTTGCATGTCGAGAGTGATGGCCAGATCACCGTGAATATGGGGGTGCCAGAGTTTGAACCAAGTAAAATCCCTTTTCGCGCTAAAAAAGCAGAAAAAACCTACATCTTAAGGGGTGAAGAGCAAACCGTTTTTGCCGGTGTGGTCTCTATGGGCAATCCACATTGTGTTATCGATGTCGATGACATCACTCAAGCGCCTTTAGACACGCTAGGAAAAAGCTTAGAGAAACATGAGCGATTTCCGCAAAAAGTGAATGTAGGTTTCAGCCAAATTATCGACGAGAACAACATTAAACTACGTGTTTATGAGCGTGGTGTTGGTGAAACGCTTGCTTGTGGTACGGGGGCGTGTGCGGCGGTTGTTGTTGGGCGTCAGCAAGGTAAATTAGCTGAAAATGTGAATGTTGATTTACCCGGTGGACGCTTACGCATTCAATGGCAGGGAGAAGGTAAACCAGTGAAAATGACTGGCCCTGCAGTCATGGTGTTTGATGGTCAGGTGCATTTATGAGTGAGTTCGATCTGTCTCAACCCTTGCTAATTGACGAAACCTTGGTGGTGGAGTTCTTATTAGATAATCCTGATTTCTTTATGCGTCACCCCAGCTTAGTAAAGCAATTGCGTTTGCCACATAAAGAGAAAGGGGCGGTGTCTTTAGTCGAGTTACAAGTACAGCGGTTGCGCGACAAAGTGCTCAACCTCGAACAAGAAATCACCGACTTAATGGCCGTCGCTAGTCTTAATGAACGCATTTACAACGTATATGTAGATTTATTACCGGATTTAATGGCCTGTGATTCTTTTGCCGAATTACAGCATCGTTTAAGCCGTGCGCTTGTGGATGACTTAGGTGTAGAAAGAGTGTCTTTACGCTTGAGTAAAAGCTTGTTTGCGTCGGGTGATTTAACTGATGAATATGGTTTAGAGCATGAGCAAATCGAGCGAGTACGGGTAACTCGTTTAAGTCATCAGCCTCACTATTTTGGTCGTATGACTAAAGGAGAATTGGAGCTATTGTTTGAGCACACTGACGATATAGCCTCAGTGGCAATGATGCCGTTAGGCCACAATGCTGAGTTAGGCTTTTTCATTGCGGCGAGCCGCGATGCAGACCACTACGTGGCTGGTATGGATAGTTTATTACTTACCCAACTCTGCCAGGTAATCGCCAGCTTATTGATACGTTTAGTGCCATTGAAACAAGAGCCATAAGCGTTATATGCAGGATGATATTGACGCTTTTCTCCACTACCTAGAGGTTGAGCGTCGCTATAGCCCCGCCACCATTAGCTCCTACCAACGTAGCTTGCTACAACATCAAAAACTGTTAAATCAACTGGGTTGCCAGTCATGGCAATCGGTTGATTCTCAGATCTTGCGTGGCGTGTTAGTTAAACTAAAAACAGCCGGCTTATCGCCCCGCTCTATGGCTAATAAATTGTCGGCCTTGCGAAGCTTTTTTAACTATTTACTGCGTCAACAAATAGTCCCGCTCAATCCGGTGATTGGTATCTCTGCTCCCAAGCAAAGCAAGCCATTACCCAAGAACTTAGACATTGATTCTATTGAGCAGTTATTGTCTTTAGATAGCAGTGATTTAGTCAGTTGCCGTGATTTAGCTATGATGGAATTATTGTACGCCAGCGGTATTCGACTGGCTGAGCTAGTGAGTTTAAATGTTTCGGATATCGATTTTGAACAACAGCAGTTGTTGGTCACCGGTAAAGGTAACAAGCAGCGTTTGGTGCCTTTTGGCTCTAAAGCGGAACAAGCACTAAAACACTGGCTTAAGCAGCGGCGCTTATTGGTCATGGACGAAGCGGAGCCGGCGGTGTTTGTTAGTGTTCGCCAACAGCGAATTAGCCACCGCACTGTGCAAAAGCGTTTGCAACACTGGGCGCAGCAAATGCAACTAAGCAGCACCCTTCATCCTCATAAGTTGCGCCATTCTTTTGCGACGCATTTATTAGAAAGTAGTGGTGACTTACGTGTGGTTCAAGAGTTATTGGGGCACGCTAACTTATCCACTACCCAAGTTTATACCCATCTAGATTTTGCCCACTTGGCGAGTACTTATGATGCGGCTCACCCACGTGCTAAACGTAAACCTTAAGCGAGTAAGCAGATGATTTTTTACCGAAGTTGGTCACCTGTAAAGGCGCTGTCTTTCGACTTAGATGATACTTTATACGATAACTGGCCGCATATTCACCGCGCCGAACAGTGGTTAATGGATTATCTTAAATCTGAAGTGCATGCCACTGCACATTTGACCACGAGTCAGTGGCAGCAGTATAAACGCCGTATTATTAAGAATAATCCAGAATTGAAAGGTGATGTGAGCGCCTGCCGTATAGCTTGGTTGCGCTTGGCCTTTGTTGAGCACGGCCTGGAGCAAGTAGCGGCGAGTCACTTAGCCGAGCAAATATTTCAGCAGTTCTTAGCGGTACGTAGTGACTTTGTGGTGCCGCCAACCAGTTTGGCGTTACTGCAACAGCTCGCCAGCCGCTATCGTCTCGTCGCGATCACCAATGGTAATGTTGATATTCTCCAAATTGGCTTAGGTGGATTGTTCGAGCTAGAGCTAAAGGCTGGTGGCAAGTTTAGCGCCAAGCCAGCGGCTGATATGTACCACTATGCCAGTCAACAGTTACAGTTGGCACCGCAGCAAATTGCTCACGTTGGCGATCACTGCATTACCGATGTTGCGGGGGCCACTAAGGCGGGTTACCGCTCTATTTGGCTTAATCAAAATAGCCAACAACCAAGAAAACTGACCGCTTTACCCGATATCGAGATAAGCCAACTGGCACAACTTCAATACCTGTTATAATATACAGGTGTTTTTACCCCTCAAGAGAGCACCATGGATATTTCTGAGCTGTTAGACGGCCTCAATGATAAGCAGCGCGAAGCCGTCGCCGCTGCACCTAGCAACATGTTATTACTCGCGGGCGCTGGTAGCGGTAAAACGCGTGTCTTGGTGCATCGCATTGCATGGCTAATGCAGGTGGAAAATGTTTCTCCACTATCAATTTTGTCGGTCACCTTTACCAACAAAGCGGCAGCAGAAATGCGTTCACGGGTTGAGAAATTAGTCGGCAATCGCTTTCAAGGTATGTGGATGGGGACCTTTCACTCGCTGGCGCATCGCCTATTACGTGCCCACTCTCGTGATGCAGGCCTGCCCGATGACTTTCAAATCATCGATTCTGACGATCAATATCGCCTATTGCGTCGCTTAATCAAGGCGATGAATCTAGATGAGAAACAATGGCCCGCCAAGCAAGTTCAATGGTATATCAATGCGCGTAAAGATGAGGGCCAACGGGCTGAACATGTAGACTACAGTAACAATCCCATTGAGCGTCAGCAGTTAGAAATTTATCAAGCGTATCAGCAAGCATGTGATCGCTCTGGTTTGGTCGATTTTGCTGAATTGTTGTTACGCGCCCACGAATTGTGGCTAAAACAGCCGCATATCTTGCACCACTACCAACAGCGTTTTCGCCATATTCTGGTGGACGAATTTCAAGATACCAACACCATTCAATATGCTTGGCTACGAATGTTGGTTACCGACCACAATAACATCACTATCGTAGGCGATGACGACCAGTCTATTTACGGCTGGCGTGGTGCTAAAATTGAAAATATTCAAAGCTTCGAACGAGATGTACCAAAGGTGAATACTATTCGTCTTGAGCAAAATTATCGAAGCAGCGCCAATATTCTAAAAGCCTCCAATCAGCTTATCGAAAACAACCAAGGTCGTATGGGTAAAAGTCTCTGGACCGATGATAAAGATGGAGAGTTGATTTCTATTTACACCGCTTTTAATGATATCGACGAAGCCCGCTTTGTGGTGGCGCGTATTCAACAGCGTGTTGAAGAGCATGGCGCTAGCCTCGCTGACTGTGCCATTTTGTATCGTAACAATGCTCAGTCGCGGGTATTGGAAGAAGCGCTAATGCAAGAGCGTTTGGCTTATCGCATCTATGGTGGCTTACGCTTCTTCGAGCGCCAAGAAATCAAAGACGCCTTGGCCTATTTACGTTTAATCAGTAATCCTCACGATGACGCCTCGTTTGAACGTGTGGTCAATACCCCTACCCGTGGGATTGGGCAGCGAACCATTGAGTTGCTGCGTCAAGCTGCCCGTGAGCAGCAGTTAAGCCTGTGGCAAGCGGTAGACTATTGTTTGCAACAAAATGCCCTGTCGGGGCGTGCGGCCAATGCAGTGAGTCAATTTGTACAGTTGCTACAACAGCTTAAGTTACAAACTCAAGAAATGGCCCTAGGCGAGCAAACTGACTACGTAGTTAAGGGCTCTGGTCTACTAGCGATGTATCAAGCTGAAAAGGGCGAAAAAGCGCAAGCTCGAGTAGAAAACTTAGATGAACTGGTCACCGCCACCCAGCAATTCACGCAAATGGAAGAAGACCAAGATCTTTCGCCTTTGGTGGCTTTTTTATCACATGCGGCCTTAGAAGCGGGTGACAATCAAGCTGAAGCTGATGAAGCGGCGGTGCAGCTCATGACCTTGCATAGTGCCAAGGGCTTAGAGTTCCCAGTTGTGTTTTTAGTGGGCGTCGAAGAAGGCATGTTCCCAAGCCAGCAGTCGGCGGAAGAGTCTGGACGACTCGAAGAAGAGCGCCGACTGTGTTACGTGGGCATGACCCGAGCCATGCAAAAATTATATTTATGCCATGCTGAGAGCCGTCGTTTGTGGGGAAAAGAGGTTTTTCATCCGCCTTCACGCTTCTTGCGTGAGCTACCCAGTGAATGCTTGGATGAAATCCGCTTGAATACCGCTGTTAGCCGACCAGTGCAACAAGGACGCTTTTCTCACCAAATACAACAAGCTGCCTTTGATGATAGTGGTTTTAGTTTAGGGCAGCGAGTTGCCCACCCTAAATTTGGTGCGGGTATCGTGTTGAATTATGAAGGCTCTGGGCAACAAAGTCGGGTGCAAGTGCAGTTTGAAGAAGCGGGCGCGAAATGGCTGGTACTCGCTTACGCCCGACTCGAAAAAATCTAATGGGTAAAGTCTAAGCAGCCATTATTTGGCTGCTTTTTTTTGTCTGCGTTGGTTACGTAAGGCATCCCAGGTAAATACGCTTAAACCTAGCCAAATAAAAGCGAAGGTGAGTAGCTTCATGGGCTCTAGCTCTTCGCCATATACACTGGTGGCTAAAATGAACATCAGCGAGGGGCCAATGTATTGAAAGAAACCAATAGTAGACAGGCGTAAGCGCGTAGCGGCCGCAGCAAAACACAGTAAGGGCAGTGTCGTGACGATGCCTGCACTTAATAACAGTATATTTAAACTGCTAGTATTGCCGAGTAAATGGCTGGTAGCTGAATCGGCAAATAACCCCAGATAAGCCAGCGCTAGCGGAAATAACCATAGGGTTTCCACAAATAATCCTGGCAAGGCTCCTAGGTTGACTTTTTTGCGTAGTAAACCATAAAAGCCAAAACTCACCGCTAAACTGATCGCAATCCACGGCAGAGAGCCATAGCTTATAACCTGAATTAACACGCCGCTGAGGGCTAAACCAATCGCAACCCATTGAGCGCGACGAAAGCGCTCCCCCAAAAACAGCATGCCTAATACAACATTAAATAAGGGGTTGATGTAGTAACCCAAACTAGCGTCCAACATGCGGTCATTATTGACCGCCCAAATGAAAATCAACCAATTTAAGCCTATTAACACTGAGGTTAGTGCTAGCGTCGCTAATTGCCTGGGTTGTTTGATAACCGCACTTACCGCCCCCCATTGCTTACCTAAACCGAGCAAGGCTGCCACAAATACACAAGACCAAATGACGCGATGCGCTAAAATTTCATAGGCAGGTACTTGAGTCAGGCTTTTAAAATATACGGGAGCAAAGCCCCACATAACATAGGCGGCAAGGGCAAAGATTACACCGTGCTTAGTGGTTTGATTAGGCATTAAGTTGGGAGTTTGGCGAGAAAGTCAGTGTAGTGTATCAGGTGAATGGATATGCAGCCATATATTCAATTGCGCGGTTTCTAGGATGATTACCTCAAGCTGTTTATGCGGTTGAGGTGGCATCTTTGTAAAGTTTAGCCCATAGCAAATCTAGTTGGGGGTTTTGCTTACACTGCTCAGCCACCTCTGCGATGAGTACCGCACCTTTGGGGTTATCAGATAACAGTAACAAGTGAATTAAATGGCCGAGCACACCACTAATTAAGCGTTCATTTAGTGGAGCATGGAAACTTTGCCAAGCACGTACACACTGGTAGCCGGGAATAATATCCTCGGCATAGCTGGCTAAAAGTCGAGTAGGCCAAGCGCGTTGAATTTCTTCCTCTGTGCTTAAGCAGTCGCTTAACGATAACTGAAGGTGCAAATAACGGAGTTGGCAACGGTCTCGTTCATTTAGACAATCATCGTGGATTTGCTCAAAATGCTGCAACTCTTGGCCCGGTTTCTTAAAAATGCCGAACTGTTTACATTCTACGATTCGATAATCAGGGAAGTGAGCAAAATCACCGTACCCTTCAAGCTCGTGCTCTAACCATTGATCGATATCTTCTATGCTTAAGCTGTGGGCGTGTTCTCGTACGGTTTGCAGAATAGCTTGTAGTAAACTGATTACACTGGGCGAAATAGTCGGAGCGCTCATTAGCCTGATAGCCTATTTAACAGAAGAGTTAATGTCCTTAGTATAGTCATAACTGACAGTGAGATATCAATATTTACTTAAGGAAAATGAGAAAATAGTTACCCAGTGGCAAGCGAACTGGACTAGCCAACTAAGTAAGTACCGGTACCAAAAGCAATATGGGTACCCTCTTGGTTATGTAGCTCCATGCGAGTTACGGTCACTTTATTGCCTGAACGGATCACTTCTGCAGAGGCATAAAATAGCTCTCCTACTCCCGGACGTAAGTAATCAATGCGCAGATCTATGGTACCGGTTTTGCTCATCCGTACTGACAATTCTTTACTGGATAGGTTTTCTAAACGTTGCACTGCCGCTGCGGCCGCGGTCATTCCTCCGGCTACATCCAAAATAGTGGCAGTGACTCCGCCATGTAAGATGCCGTGAATGGGGTTACCGATTAATTTGGGGTCCATGGCGAGTTTTAAGGTGACTCCGGTAGCACTGTATTCTACCAATTCAATACCAAGTAATTGATTAAAAGGCATTTGATTGATGAAGGTGTCGGCGATGGCTTTACGCCATTTTTGTTGTCGTAGGGTGGTCATCATTAATCCTTAAAAGTTAAACGCCTGTTTAAATACAATATAGCGAGAAAAGAATAAAGGCAAACCAAGACAAGACCGTGGCGCTTGATTACAATAGCCGACCGATTAGCCAACAACACAGTTTTGGATTTCACCCCGAATGCAGCGCGCCCAGCAAGTTCTACAAGATGTTTTTGGTTTTGCCGAATTTAGAAGCGGGCAAGCGGCGGTTATTCAGCGTTTGTTGGCAGACCAAGATTGCCTTGCCATTATGCCTACGGGCGGTGGAAAATCCTTGTGTTACCAAATTCCTGCTTTAGTTAAGTCAGGTTTAACAGTGGTCATTTCACCACTCATTTCGTTGATGAAAGATCAAGTAGACAGTTTGCAGCATAATGGTGTGAATGCAGCCTACTTAAACTCTAGCTTAGCGCGTGATCAGCAATACCAAGTTTACCGAAGCCTCCAGCAGGGTGAGCTGAAATTACTGTATATTTCGCCCGAGCGATTGATTAATGGTGACTTTATACAACGCTTGCAAGCATTGCCTTTGGCTATGTTTGCCATTGATGAGGCGCATTGTATTTCGCAATGGGGTCATGATTTTAGGCCTGAATATAATGCGCTGGGTTGCCTCAAACAGAATTTTCCTAACATACCCTTGGTCGCTTTAACTGCGACCGCCGATGATACAACACGCTTAGATATTGTTCAGCGATTGGGGCTGGGTGAAGCCTTCACCCATATATCTAGTTTTGATCGCCCTAATATTCGTTATACCTTACAAGAAAAATATCGCCCTTGGCAGCAGCTTAGTGATTATGTAAAACGACGCCGAGAAGACAGCGGTATTGTGTATTGCAGTAGCCGTAAACGCGTCGAAGAGTTGGCGATGAAACTGAGTGCCGAAGGTTTGCGCAGTGCTGCCTATCATGCGGGCTTGCCAATAGCACAACGCCAGTTGGTTCAGGAACAGTTTCAGCGGGATGAAATAGAAGTGGTGGTTGCCACAGTCGCCTTTGGAATGGGCATTGATAAACCCAATGTGCGCTATGTATTTCACTACGATATTCCACGAAATATTGAAGCTTATTACCAAGAAACCGGTCGCGCAGGGCGAGATGGCACCGAAGCCGAAGCGGTATTTTTGTATGATCCTGCCGATGCGAATTGGGTGCGGCGGATGATTGAAGAAAATGAAAACGAGCAACAGCGGCGAGTGGAAAGCCATAAGTTTAATGCCATTGTGGCCTTTGCTGAGGCACAAACCTGTCGTCGCCAAGTATTGTTGAATTATTTCGGTGAGTATCTCGCTAAACCTTGTGGTAACTGTGATGTTTGTTTAGACCCTCCTAAGCAATATGATGGTCTGCAAGATGCACAAAAGGCACTATCTTGCGTTTATCGCTTAGGTCAGCGCTTTGGTATTGGTTACGTTATCGAAGTATTACGTGGCAGTATGGGACAGCGCATACTTGAACAAGGTCATGACAAACTGTCTACGCATGGGATCGGAAAAAGTGCCAGTCATGAGCATTGGATGAGCATTTTACGTCAATTGATCCATTTGGGCTTGTTACAGCAAAACATTGCTCGTAGCTCTGTGCTCCAACTTACCGAAGCCGCACGACCGTTTCTCAAGGGTGAGCAACCATTATCGTTGGCGGTACCGCGCCTAAATACCACCAAGCAAAGCAAAAAAACCGCCAGTTATGGGGTTTATGATAAACGTTTGTTTGCTTTGCTACGTAATTTAAGAAAGCGCTTGGCTGATGAAGAATCGGTACCTCCATTTGTGGTCTTTAACGATGCGACATTGATTGAAATGGCACAGCAACAACCGCAAACGCAACATGAAATGTTGGCCATTAGTGGTGTGGGTTTAAAGAAATTAGAACGATATGGGTATCAATTCTTGGGCCTTATCGATCAATATCAGGCAAGCTAAGTACTTATCATTTGCTAATCAAGGGTCACACATGGAATTTGTGAATCGTTTTGCCACTGAATTACCGGAGCTATGCCATCAGCAGCAACCTACGCCACTAAAAGATCCTGAAATGGCCATTGTTAGTCACGATGCGGCTCAGTTAATTGGCTTAGACAGCGATTTTATGGCAGGCCCGCAGGCCTTGGGTTTAAGCGCTGGTAAGCTATTGATTGATGGTATGCAACCTGCTTCTACGGTATATGCAGGGCATCAGTTTGGTGGTTATTCACCGCAGCTTGGTGATGGCCGAGCCTTATTGCTCGGTGAAGTGAAAACGCCGCAAGGTGATTACTGGGAGCTGCAATTAAAAGGTTCTGGATTAACCCCTTTTTCACGACAAGGTGATGGTAAAGCGGTATTACGCTCTAGCATACGTGAATTTTTGGCTAGCGAAGCCATGGCGGCTTTAGGGATTGCTACTACGCGAGCCTTGAGTTTAACGGTGGGTTCTGGCCTAGTGCAACGAGAGCGTTTTGAAAAAGAAGCGATGTTGGTGCGTATGGCACCCAGCCATATTCGCTTTGGTCATTTTGAATACCTTTATCACCAGCAGCAAACTAAGCCCTTAAAGCGCTTAGTTGATTTTTGCTTGGAGCATTACTTTAGCGATTGTCTTGAACAATCAAACCCCGTATTAGCAATGCTGGAACAAGTCGTAGATAGCACCGCCTTGATGATTGCCCAGTGGCAAGCTGAAGGCTTTTGTCATGGCGTCATGAATACTGACAATATGTCGATACTAGGGCTCACCATGGATTACGGCCCCTATGGATTCCTTGATGATTACGACCCGTTACATATTTGTAATCACAGCGATCACTATGGTCGTTATGCCTTTAATCAGCAGCCGGGAATAGGGTTGTGGAACTTACAGCGTTTAGCGCAGGCTTTGTCTGATTACATACCAAGCCATCAAACAGAACCGCTGTGGGTGCGGTATCAACAGAAGATTAATCAACATTACCAAAGCTTGATGCTAAATAAATTGGGATTGCAGGTTTGGCAGGATGGAGACGAAGCACTATTAGCGCAATTGCTTAAACTCTTGGCCGAGCAAAAAGCCGACTATCATCAAAGCTTACGCGCCCTAGCGCAGCCCTTAGAAGAATTACCGCAGCGCTTAGCTGAGCCATGGCAAACTTGGTTAACGCTTTATACTGCGCGTTGTCAGCATAGCAAGCTGAGCCAGCAACAACGTATCGAACATATTCAGCAGCACGTACCTTTATACGTATTACGTAACTATTTAGCGCAACACGCGATTGAGCAAGCTGAAGGCGGCGATTATGCGAATCTACAATTGCTACATAAGGTGCTTAGCCAGCCTTTTAGTCAGCAAGCAGATATGCAACGTTTTGCCGAAACGCCGCCTAGCTGGGGCAAGTGTTTGGAAATATCATGCAGCAGTTAAGTGGTCGCGTAGACATTCTTGAAGAACATGCGGTTATTAAACTTAATCTAGTGTTTAGTGAGGCGCATTTTTTAGCTCAAGCTAAACAGTTTGTTGAGCAGCAATCTTGGCCAATCTCAGTGACTGAACAAGGCGCCGATTGGCAAGTC
Source organism: Agarivorans sp. TSD2052 (assembly GCF_023238625.1). Lineage (NCBI taxonomy): Bacteria > Pseudomonadati > Pseudomonadota > Gammaproteobacteria > Alteromonadales > Alteromonadaceae > Agarivorans > Agarivorans sediminis. The sequence goes on along the minus strand of NZ_CP096670.1, from coordinate 4,382,608 downwards.
TTAGGGTTTTATCTTGGCCCACAATTATGGTGGTGGCGTTTCGATGGCTTAAGCGAAAGTACTTGGTTTGAATGCGCCAATAGTGAACATTTTCAGGCCAGTTACCCATCATTACTGGCAGCACTAAAACATGCCAGTTTTAGTTAAACGAAATTAAATTTTTAGGCTGATTAAAATGTGATCTATTCCAAGGTTTCCCCCAGTATAATCTTCTATATTATTCCACCTGCCTAGCTTGGGTTGTTTGTTAATTGTTCAGCTAGGCCCGAAAAGCAATGTCATGGAATGATGTTTTCCACAATAAGGAAAGTGTTTGCTGCCCCTACTTGTTGCCTTTCTTTTTCTGTAAGTTGTTGAAATAAATAATGTTAATGCATTTTTAATAAGCTTGTGAATATTTCGCGAGAGAATCACCGCTGTTTGTCAACAGACTTATCCACAATTTATCGATAGCTAAATCGCTTAGCTCTGGTGCATTTAGAGTGGCTGTGGCATCATCGAGCGCAATCAAAATCAGAACTATGGATCACGGTTATGGCAACCCTCCCCGAGCAGCCTTTGGTATTAGTTGATGGCTCATCTTATCTGTACCGCGCGTACTATTCTCCGCCACATTTGACTAACTCAAAAGGTGAGGCTACCGGTGCCGTTTATGGCGTAATTAACATGCTACGCAGTTTGCTTAAGCAATTTAAGCCAGAGCACATAGTGGTGGTGTTTGACGCCAAGGGGAAAACCTTTCGAGATGACATCTATAAAGAGTACAAGGCTAATCGTCCTTCAATGCCTGATGATTTGCGCAGTCAAATCGAGCCTTTACATGCGGTTATTAAAGCCATGGGACTGCCCTTGGTGGCAACGCCAGGCGTAGAAGCTGATGATGTGATTGGCACCTTAGCCAAACAAGCTTCCGCTGAAAACAAAGCGGTGGTGATCAGTACTGGCGATAAAGATATGGCTCAGTTGGTGGATGAGAACATCACTTTGATCAATACCATGACCGATACGGTGATGGATCGTGCGGGTGTAATTGACAAGTTTGGCGTACCGCCAGAGCTAATTATTGATTACTTAGCATTGATGGGTGACAAGGTAGATAACATTCCTGGTTTACCCGGTGTGGGCGAAAAAACAGCCTTGGCTATGTTACAAGGTATTGGCGGTGTTGATGCGCTGCTTGCCGATCCTGATGCGGTTGCCCCCTTGGGCTTTCGCGGTTCTAAAACCATGCCGAAAAAACTTCGCGAACATGGCGAAGATGCCCGCTTGTCTTACCTATTGGCAACCATCAAATGTGATGTCGATGTTGGCTTTAGCATGGATGACATGCAGCGCAGCCCTGAGGATAAAGACGCCTTAATTAAGCTGTTTGGTCAATTAGAATTTAAACGCTGGTTAAGTGAGGCTTTGAGCAATCAATCTAGCTCAGCATTGCCAACAGGTGGTGAACTGGAGCAGACGAGTGATGCCGCTGAAGCGGTTGTCGTTGAACTGAAAGGTGAATACGAAACCATCTTAACTGAGCAACATTTTGAACAGTGGTTTAAGCAATTAGAGGGCGCAGAACTGATTGCCATTGATACCGAAACCACCTCGCTAAACTATATGCAGGCTGAGTTAGTCGGTTTATCGTTTGCAGTAGAAGCGGGTAAAGCTGCTTATTTACCGGTTGCCCATGACTACCTTAATGCCCCTGAGCAACTTGACCGCGATTGGGTACTCGAGAAACTGAAGCCGATGTTGGAAGATCCTAACAAAGCCAAAGTCGGTCAAAACTTAAAATACGATGCTAGCGTCTTAGCGCGTTATGATATTGCCCTGAAAGGCATCAAGTACGACACCATGTTAGAGTCTTACGTGCTTAACAGCACCTTGACTCGTCATGATATGGATTCACTGTCATTACAATACCTCCAGCATAAAACCATTAAATTTGAAGACATCGCGGGTAAGGGGGCTAAGCAACTCACCTTTAACCAAATTGAACTTGAAGTCGCCGCGCCTTATGCGGCAGAAGATGCTGACGTTACTTTACGCTTGCATCAAACCCTATGGTCAAAATTAGAGCAGCAACCTAAGCTGAAAAGCTTGTTTGAAGATGTTGAGTTGCCGCTTGTCAGTATATTATCGCAAACCGAGCGCCAAGGTGTACGCATCGACAGCTCTCGTTTAGCTGCGCATAGTTTGTCTTTAGGCGAACGCATTGATGGCTTAGAGAAGCAAGCGCACGAGTTGGCTGGCGAACCATTTAATTTGGGCTCGCCTAAGCAGTTACAAACTATTTTATTTGAGAAAATGGAACTGCCAGTCGTTAAGAAAACGCCAAAAGGTGCCCCTTCAACGGCGGAAGAAGTATTACAAGAATTAGCCTTAGATTACGCACTGCCTAAAGTGATTTTAGAATACCGTAGTTTATCTAAGCTTAAGTCTACGTATACCGATAAATTGCCTAAAATGGTGGAGCCAAGTACTGGTCGAGTACATACCTCTTATCATCAAGCGGTAACGGCTACGGGGCGTTTTTCGTCTACTGATCCTAACTTACAAAATATCCCTATTCGTCATGAAGAAGGGCGCAAAGTTCGGCAGGCTTTTGTCCCTGCCGATGGCTATAAATTGGTGGCGATTGATTACTCGCAAATTGAATTGCGTATTATGGCGCACCTTTCGCAGGATCCTGGTTTACTGAAAGCCTTTGCCGCGGGGGAAGATGTTCACAAAGCCACTGCCGCGGAAGTATTTGGCAAAGAACTTGAGGCAGTTAGCAGTGATGAGCGCCGTAGTGCTAAAGCAATTAACTTTGGGTTGATTTATGGCATGAGTGCCTTTGGTTTGGCGAAGCAATTAGGTATTGGCCGTGCTGACGCCCAACACTATATGAATCGATATTTTGAGCGTTACCCTGCTGTTCAAGACTACATGGACAGTACACGAGATTTCTGCCAAGAACACGGCTATGTTGAAACGGTGTTTGGCCGTCGTTTGTATTTACCTGAGATTAATTCACGTAATGGTATGCGTAAGAAAGCTGCCGAGCGTGCAGCGGTGAATGCACCGATGCAAGGCACCGCCGCCGATATTATTAAAAAGGCGATGATTGCGGTGGCTGCTTGGTTAGACACCCAACCCAGCGAGCATTGCAACATGTTAATGCAAGTGCACGATGAATTAGTGTTTGAAGTATTGGAAAGTGAAATAGAACGTATAGTGCCTAAACTGACTCAACTGATGGAGCAAGCGGTAAGTTTAGATTTACCTTTAGTTGCTGAGTCTGGTGTTGGTAACAATTGGGATGAAGCCCACTAAGTTATCGCGGTGTTGGCAAAAGGGAGGCTTAGGCCTTCTTTTTTTGTGCCAAAAATTCGAGTCTAGTCATGGTAATTTTGAAAACCTTTTCGCGTAATTTAAAAACTCGTCTAGCCCTAAAAAATGAAATTCCCTTACAAAAAGTGCTTTATTTTTCAGCAGTGATACTCTAGAGTAACCGTTGTAGGGTACAGAGGTAAGATGTTCTATCTTTCAGACCTTTATTTCACGTAGTTGAAACAGGCTATTTTGCCGCCTCGACAGTCATCTGTCGGGGCGTTTTTTTGTTTAAAATTAAGTGGATACGCCCAGTTGATCTTGTGGGCTTGTGATTTTTATTCGTTCTTCGTTATTTCTCTCTCATTTTGTTGCTTTATTTCTCTTTTTGAGTTGTTAAATTACATTTTATTGAGTGCTTTCCCTCTGAAATTGAAGCTTTGCAAGTCTGTTTTGCTAGGTTAAGCCTGCGGAATAAACACATTTTGAAAAGCTCATGAAATAAAAACGCATTTTTTTGAAAAACTTTGTGAACTAATTCATTTTCTGCGAGTCATAATTAAAGCAATTGGAATAGTGCTTTCAGTTTTAAGAATTTCATTTCTTATAAGCCTCATCGGACGATGAGGCTTTTTTTTGTCTGGATTTCGGTGTGCAGTAGATTGGTCACTATGCGCTGAGCGGAACATTTATTACAGACACAAAAAACGCCACGGTTGTGGCGTTCTACTGGCTAAAAATGTTGGCCTATGTGTAGTAAGGCTCAATCACTTCAATTTTGCCATTATCATCAATGTTCAACTCAGCCATTTTGATGCTGCGTAAGTGCGTTTGACCAGCAGAAAGGGTACTGTCATGGTAGAACAAGAACCACTTATCTTGATACTTAACAATTGAGTGGTGGGTGGTCCAACCTAATACCGGCTCAAGTATGACCCCTTCATAGCGGAATGGCCCATAAGGTGAATCACTGCTTGCGTAGGCAATTTTATGGGTATCACCTGTAGAGTAAGAGAAGTAATAGCGGCCATTGTGTTTGTGCATCCAAGGCCCTTCGAAGTAACGGCGCTCGTTATCGCCAGCAAGCAGTAGCTCGCCATTTTCGTCAACAATGTCGATTTCTTTAACCGTCTCAGAAAACTCCAACATGTCGTCAGTCAGTTTTGCTACTAGTGGTTTAAGCGCAGGTTGATCATCGGCAGGGAATTGATCTTCACCAAATTCACCATTGCGCCAATTTTGTAACTGACCACCCCATAACCCACCAAAGTACATATAGTGGCTGCCGTCGTCGTCTTTAAATACCGCAGGGTCAATGCTGAAGCTGCCTTCAATCGCTTTATCTCGTGGTGTGAATGGCCCTTCAGGTTGGTCGCCCACCGCCACTCCAATTTGGAAAATACCGTCGTAGTTGCGTGCTGGGAAGTACAAATAGTATTTGCCATCTTTTTCTGCAGCATCTGGCGCCCACATTTGTTTCTCAGCCCAAGCAACGTCTTTAACGTCTAGCGCATTGCCATGGTCTGTGACAACCCCAAACGGACGGTCTAGAGAAAATACGTGATAATCACGCATATCGAAATGGTCACCGTTATCATTTAAGGGTTGGCCATTATCAACATCGTGCGAAGGATAAACATAAATTTTGCCATTAAATACGTGTGCAGAAGGATCGGCGGTGTACATGTGGGTGACTAGCGCGCCGCTAATTGGCTTTAATTGATCGGCTCGTGCTTTGTCTGCTGCGGTTACGGCTTCTGCATCACTGAGTTCACTAGGCTCTAGAGCATTGGCTTTGGTCGTGTCATTCACGCTCATGTTGTTTCCTCATTTAGTTTTGCGCTCAGTATAATGGTCTGGCTTGGCATAACCTTTACGTTCTTCTGTAGCTCAATTGCAAAATTTATCACTAGACGATGTTTCTCATAAATTTATGAGCTAGCGCACAGCTCACAGCTGTGAAAAGCGGATGAAGAGGCGGCATGCAGATGAAAATGAGCGAAAGCAGTGGTTGTAACTAAATGGAGTATTGCTTGCTTAGGGGAAAGTTAAGGCCTGCAGAAAAACGACAAGCCTGTCATTGTCATTCTTCGGCAGATGTCTCGCTTGGGTCACTATCTTGCTGATGTTGGTCAAACCAAGCCACTAGCGCATTTTGTAGTAAGTCTAAGCCAGTTCGTTTTAACGATGAGAAACCTTCTACACGGACATTGCCGCCAAACTCGGAGGCTGTTTCGCGGCCTTTTAAAATAGCGGCTTTACGTGCGCCCTGCTTAAGTTTGTCGGACTTAGTGAGTAATGCCAGTACTGGCAAATTACAATCTACTGCCCATTCAATTAAGCCGCGGTCGGTGTCTTTGAATGGATGACGAATGTCCATCAACACCACAATGCCTTTTAAGCTTTGGCGATCTTGTAGGTATTCAGAGAGTGACTTTTGCCACTTCTTTTTAACCTCTTCGGGAACTTGGGCAAAACCGTAGCCGGGTAAATCGATTAAACGAAAGCCTTCACTTATCTCAAAAACGTTAATTAGTTGGGTTCGTCCAGGTGTTTTACTGGTTCGTGCTAAACTTTTTTGGCGAGTTAAAGTATTTAATGCGCTAGATTTACCAGCATTTGAGCGTCCTGCAAAAGCTATTTCAATCCCGCTATCCTCCGGCATGGCCGTAATATCGGGCGCACTGGTAATAAAGTGGGTGTTTTGAAAATGATATTGCGCCATGGTGATGTTGAGCTCCACAAGGAAATTAGGGTAATACATTACGTTTTTGGCAAAATTGTGTAAAATAATGCCGTTACTGGACTCGCTAAGTGTATCACGGGGCACCAGTGTGTGGTTTGGAATAATACTAATAAATGGAATGTCATGAAAAAACTTACCGTAGTTTTAATGTTAATGGCGGGTTTAGCCAGTCCAGTATGGGCAAAGGGAGATGCAGCAGCTGGGGAGCAGAAAGCGGCAACGTGTAAAGCTTGTCACAACGAGCAAGGTGAAGCTGCAGGCTATCCGAAATTAGAAGGCCAGCACGCCGGATACCTCGTTAAACAGTTGCAAGAATTTAAAGCCGCTATGACTAGCGGTGGAACTGAAGGCCGAAATAACGCCGTGATGGGTGGTATGGCAATGCCATTATCTGAACAAGACATGGAAGATTTAGCGGCTTACTTCTCAGCGCAAGCTATGAGCCCAAATACCACTGCGCCAGAATACGTGGAAGCTGGTCAGAAGTTATACATGGGTGGCGATTTAGAACGCGGCATCGCGGCTTGTACTGCTTGTCACGGGCCACGAGGTGTAGGCCAAAGTTTGGCTAAGTTCCCGCGTATCTCTTCGCAGTATGCTGGTTATATTAAGTCGCAACTAGAAATGTTCCGCAGTGGCGAACGAAATAACGATATGAATGGCATGATGCAAGATGTTGCGAGTAAGCTAAGCGATAAAGACATTGAAATCTTGTCGCAATATCTTGGTGGATTGCACTAAGACATAAATGGGCAGCTCAGGCTGCCCATATCTGCTTGATTTATTATTCGCCATCGATGCTCTAAGTGTTACACTTGCGCCCCTAAAAATACGGCAAGGTGTTGATCGGTGAAATGTCTACTCTGTAGTACCCCATCACCCAACGATTTTTATCGTAACAAAGCGCGTCAGTATTGGCATTGTGCAGTATGTGATTTGATATTTGTTGATCCGAATGATGTGCTAAGTGCTGCTGCTGAACACGCCCATTACAACTTGCATAATAACGACCCGCAAGATCAAGCATATTTAAACTTTTTGCGACGAGTGAGTGAGCCTGTGATTGCTGCCTTGAAACAGCCAGCTATTGGTTTAGATTTTGGTTGTGGTCCTGGGCCCGCGTTAAGCCATTTGTTAGCACAAGCAGGACATCAGTTACTGAACTATGATCCAATATACTACCCAGATGAGCAGCGTTTACAGCAGACCTATCGGTTTATAACTTGTACTGAAGTCGTTGAGCATTTTAACTACCCGGCCAAAGCTTGGCAGTGCTTAATGGACTTGTTGCAGAGGCCTGGTTTGCTAGCCGTAATGACTAAGCGCCATTGGGGAATTGATGTATTTCCCCATTGGCATTATAAAAACGATCCGACTCATGTGGTGTTTTATAGCGATAAAACATTGCATTGGTTAGCCGATCGTTATCAGATTAGATTGGACATAGTGGGTCCCGACGTGGCGCTATTCCATAGAGGTGAAGGTAATTAACATGGCTAGAAAAAAGAATCGTAAAGGTGGTTTGATTGGGGTACGTAAAGATCCAGATTTTAAAGCAAAGCGTATTGCCGTTCCCGATCGTGTAACCAAAGGTAAAGGTAATAGCTCTGGTAGCCGTCAGCAAGAAGCTGAACTGGTCACCAATCAGGCTGGCGCTAAACAGAAGCAAGATCCGCGTTTAGGCAGTAAAACACCGGTTGTTTTGGGTGTGGCTAAACCAGCAGTTAAGAAAGACATTAAACCGGTAAAAGCCAAGCAGCCACTTACTCCTGAGAAAGAGTTAGCGTTGTTAGAGGCCAACACTCGTTTGGAAAACCTGATTGACCTATTAGATGAGGGCGCTGAAATCAGTAAGCAAGAGCAGCAGTGGGTTGATCAACAACTTGCCCGACATGCAGAGTTGTTGGCTGAGCTAGGTTTATCAGAAGAAGCTGAAGAAGTTGACGCATTAGATGAAGACGAACAGTTATGGCGTTCACTCAACAGCTCTTCTCTAGATCAATATAAGGATTAAGTCGTATGTTTTGGTGGGTATTGGCAGGGCTAGCTATTATTTCGGTTTTAGCTATTTACGCTGCAGTATTAGTGGGGCGTTTGCTTGGACAACGTAAGGTCATTAAACAGGCTGTTGAAAAGCGTAACCAACACTTACTTACCGATATTCGCTATATTGCGAAAGCGATGCAAGAGGACCGCTGTGGCTTATCAGAAGGTGTGATCCGTCTCTGTAATTTGTTAATTGCCCTGCAAACGCCTGCTGTGATTGATTGGGCGCAGCGATTTCCGTCGGTGTTTCAGTTATATAATGCGGTTAAAGAATTGCCCACTCATGAGGCGCGCAATACGCTGCCTTTGCAACAGCGGATGCGTCAAGATCTCGAACGTGAAGCTGAAGAGAAAGCCTTGGCCGAGCAAATCTTGCAAGAAGCCGCTGTTATCGCCCAACTGAATCTAGATACGCTTTAGGAGAACACTCACATGTCACTACTTGGTGTAGATTGGGATCAACAACTGATCGAGAAGTACAACTACTCAGGGCCGCGTTATACTTCGTACCCAACCGCGCTAGAGTTTAGCGAAGAGTTTGGTGAAGCCCAATTTAAGGTGGCAAGTGAAAAATTCCCTGAACGGGACTTATCACTGTATCTGCATATCCCGTTTTGTCATAAGCTTTGTTATTACTGCGGCTGCAATAAGGTGATTACTCGTCATCAACATAAGGCCGATATTTATCTGGATTACTTAGAGCAAGAAATCTTGTTGCAAGCACCGCGCTTTAAGCAGCGTAAAGTGAGTCAAATGCATTGGGGTGGTGGTACCCCAACCTATCTAGAACCCGAACAACTAAAGCGTCTTACTGGCCAGCTGTTTAAGCAGTTTAGCTTTACTGAAGATGCTGAAATCAGTATTGAAGTTGACCCTCGCGAGATAGCGCTATCGACTATCGATTTACTGGCTGAGTTAGGCTTTAATCGTTTAAGTCTAGGGGTGCAAGACTTTAATAAGCAAGTGCAACAAGCGGTAAATCGTGAGCAAGACGAAGACTTTATTTTTGCCTTGGTTGAACGGGCCAAAGCTGTGGGCTTTAACTCGGTCAACATTGATTTAATCTATGGCTTACCCCATCAAAGTCGCAACAGCTTTAGCAAAACATTAACTCGTGTGATCGATCTAGACCCAGATCGCCTCTCGGTATTTAACTATGCGCACTTACCTAGTCGTTTTGCTGCGCAGCGTAAAATTGATGAATCTGCCATGCCAAGCAGTGATGAGCGCTTAGGTATTTTGCGTGACAGTATTGAGTTTCTCACAACCCACGGTTATCAGTTTATAGGTATGGACCATTTTGCCAAGCCAAATGACGAATTAGCCATCGCGCAAAACAAAGGCGAGTTGCACCGTAACTTTCAAGGTTATACCACCCAAGGTGAAGCCGATCTGCTGGGTTTAGGCGTGTCGTCGATTTCTATGCTGGGTGATGCTTACAGCCAAAATCAGAAAGACTTAAAAACCTATTACGCACAAATTGACCAGCAAGGTCACGCCCAGTGGAAAGGCATAGCCTTAAATCAAGACGACCTGATTCGTCGTGAATTAATCAAAAAATTAATATGTAACTTCCAGCTGCAATTTAGCGATATAGAGCAGCAGTTTACCCTTAACTTCCACGACTATTTTGCTGAAGACTTACAGTTGCTACAGCCTTTTGTCGAAGATGGCCTCGTCACCATCAACACAGCAGTGATTACTGTGACGAATAAGGGGCGATTGCTGATCCGCAATATTTGTATGTGTTTTGATGTGTACTTCCGCACTCAAGCACGGCGGCAGCAGTTCTCAAGAGTGATTTAACAAAGCGGAGCTTAGGCTCCGCTTGTTGTTAGTCGCTCAAACACTCATGGTAGGTATTAGCCAGTTGTCTTAGTAGCGCAAAATAACCTTGCGCATCTTGTTCGACACTAATACCCAAAGGGTCTAGTAGGCTAATTTGGGCGCCACTATCCTTACTTATGTTTTCTAGTAAGGCACCATCAAATTGCGGTTCAGCAAAAATACAGCGAGCCGAACCTTGTTCTAGTTGTTGGCGAATACTTTGCAGTGTTTTTGCCCCAGGGCGGCGTTGCGGGTTGATGGTAAACTCACCTAAACGATTCAAACCAAATTGGCGTTCAAAGTAGCTATAGCCATCGTGAAAGACAAAGTATCCTTGTTGCTTCACTGGCGCCAACTGCTCCATTATCTCTTGTTCTAAGCTGTCCAAGCGTTGGTTAAATCGAGCTAATTGCTGCTCTAATAGTTTTTTTGATTGTGGCTGCAAGGCCATCAACTGCTGACTAATGGCAGCGGCGATAACGCGAGTTTCAGCAAGGCCTAACCAAATGTGAGGGTCAACCTCATGGTGATGATCGCCATGTTGATGATGGTCGTGTCCTTCTTGACCTTCAATCAAATTTAAGCCTTCTAATTGAAGTAAGGTGAGTTGAAGGGTATTGGTTTGACTGAGTGGCTTAGTTAAAAAAGGTTCTAGCTCTTCCCCTACCCAAATGACCAGATCTGCTTGGCGAATACGTCGAACGTCAGATGGACGCAATGCATAATCATGGGGGGATACGTTAGGACTAATTAAATAATCCACCTCTAATTGGCCTTCCGTTAGACTAGTAACAATTAGCTGAAGGGGTTTAATGCTAACCAAAATGTTAGGCTTGCTTGCCCAACTAGGTGCGGCTATTAACAATAAAGCAAAGAACAGTTTACGCATAAAGACTTTTTGGGGTGATTTGGTTAAATAATACGATAGTGTAACATCTAGTGTAGAATAGCGCCCCCAAGTAAAACTCGCTGGGTTTTTACAAACGATTTTTCAATAGGAAGCTGAGATTGAGCACCTTACTGTCATTAAGCAACATCTGCGTTAGCTTCGATCAGCGCTTGGTATTAGACCATGTTTCGCTAGAGCTAAATCGAGGTCAAATTACCACCTTGATTGGCCCCAATGGCGCGGGTAAAAGCACCTTAATTAAAGTGATCCTAGGTTTGATTTCGGCAGATTCAGGTAACATCACCAAGGCCTCAAAGTTACGTATTGGCTATGTACCGCAAAAAATCAGTTTAGATGAATCCTTTCCTTTGACGGTTGAGCGTTTCTTAAAATTAGCGCGTCGCTCATCTAAGCAAGGTTTAGCTAAAGTGATTCGTCAATTAAGTATTGATAGCTTACTGACAAGGCAAATGGTGCGTTTATCGGGTGGCGAAATGCAGCGAGTATTATTAGCAAGAGCCTTATTAGGTGAACCGCAGTTGCTGGTACTAGATGAGCCGGTACAAGGTGTTGATATCTCAGGACAGATTGAGCTTTATCAGTTAATTGCCGATATCGCGCAACAGATTAATTGTGGAGTATTGTTAGTTTCTCATGACCTTCACTTAGTGATGGCGGGCACGGACCATGTGATTTGTTTAAATCACCATGTATGCTGCCATGGCGAACCAGAGAGTGTTGCTCAGCATCCTGAATTCGCGCGTTTGTTTGCTCAAAATGAACGTCAGCAGTTAGCCGTTTATACCCATCATCACGTATGTGATGACCATGAGCATCATCATAATCAGCCAAGCACTCAAGAGATTAACTAAATCATGGATGACTTTTTAATCAATGCCTTATTGGCGGGCTTAGGTATCGCTGTATTAGCCGGCCCGCTGGGTTCTTTCATGGTGTGGCGGCGCTTAGCCTATTTTGGTGATACCTTAGCGCACGCATCTTTACTGGGGGTTGCCTTAGGTTTGTGGCTACAAATCAACCCGATAATCGCGGTGGTGTTTAGCGGTGTGATGTTGGCGATTATCTTGTTGTCGCTACAGCGTTATAAGCAATTAGCGAGTGATACTTTGTTAGGCATTATGGCGCATTCAGCCTTGTCTCTCGGTTTGGTGGTTGTGGCGTTAATGGATAATGTTCGTATCGATCTGATGGCCTACTTATTTGGTGATTTATTAGCGGTAACTCAACAAGACTTGTTATGGATTTGGGGCGGTGGTGCAGTCGTACTGGCTATTTTACTGAGCCAGTGGAACAAACTGCTATCGGCAACGGTACATGAACAAATCGCCGAAGTTGAAGGAGTGAACGTTGCTGTTATGCGGGCCTTGTTATTGCTATTGCTGGCGGTGGTGATTGCTATTGCGATGAAAATAGTCGGTGCGCTAATTATTAGCTCTCTGTTATTAATTCCTGCGGCTACGGCGCGACGCTTAAGCCGGTCACCTGAGCAAATGGCTATATTTGCTATTGTGTTTGGTGCTATATCGGTGGTGCTAGGCTTGTGTTTATCTTGGTATCAAGATACGCCTGCAGGGCCCTCAGTGGTGGTGTGTGCCGCTCTACAGTTTGTATTGATCCATAGTTTAGTTAAAGTGCAAAAATAATGACTCATTCTCACTCTCAAACAGTAGCGATTACTACTGTTGCCGAAACGGCGATAAGTGCATTAAAACAAGGCCAGGTATTGGCTTACCCGACCGAAGCGGTGTTTGGATTAGGTTGTGATCCTGACCAGCAAAGTGCGGTGGAAAAAATCCTGAAAATAAAACATCGTCCAGTTGAAAAAGGGTTGATTTTGTTAGCCTCAGATTTAGCCCAGCTGTTGCCATATATTGAGTATGCGGCGCTAAGTGCCGAGCAGCGACAATTATTGATTACCCCGCAATTGCGTCCCACCACGTGGTTAGTGCCAGTGTCAGAGCTAACACCTAAATGGATTTGTGGTCAATTTAGCAGTGTTGCGGTGCGATTAACCTCTCATCCCGTAGTGAGCGCTGTGTGTGATGTATGGGGTAAACCTTTAGTCTCTACTTCGGCCAATTACAGTGGAGAACCCCCTGCGGTCACTGCGAACCAAGCCACCCAACTCAGTGGTGTAGATATAGTCTTAGATGGTCCTTTGGGTGGGGCAACGCAAACGAGCCAAATTAAAGACATTTTCACTGGTGCTGTGATTCGTGCATAACATTGATTCAAGGAACTAACATGCAAGACGTAAACATCGAAGCCGTGCGACAATTTTTTCTGCAACTACAGCAAACTATTTGTCAGCAATTGGAACAACAAGATGGTCAAGCCCGTTTCTTACACGATGATTGGCAACGCGATCCTGCGGAGCATAAAGGCTTAACCGGTGAAGGCCGTACTCGAGTATTAACCAATGGTCGAGTTTTTGAACAAGCGGGGGTCAATTTTTCGCATGTCTGTGGTGAGCAAATGCCCGCTTCAGCTACCGCTCAGAGGCCTGAATTAGCGGGCAGGCATTTCGAGGCCATGGGGGTCTCTTTGGTTATTCACCCCAACAATCCAATGGTGCCCACCTCGCATGCCAATGTGCGTTTTTTTGTCGCAGAAAAGGAAGGCGAAGCGCCTATTTGGTGGTTTGGCGGTGGTTTTGATTTAACACCTTATTATGGCTTTGATGAAGATTGTATTTCTTGGCATCAAGCGGCTGCCGACTTATGCCAGCCTTTTGGTGAAGAAGTTTATGCTAATTATAAGGCGTGGTGTGACCGCTATTTCTTCTTAAAACATCGTAATGAAACCCGTGGTGTAGGCGGACTTTTTTTTGATGATTTAAACGAAGATGGCTTTGAGCAAAGCTTCGCTTTTACCCAAGCAGTAGGCAACGGTTTCTTAGTGGCTTATTTACCCATTGTAGAGCGTCGCAAAGGTATTCCTTTCACTGAGGCGCAGCGTGATTTTCAGCTATATCGGCGTGGTCGTTATGTTGAGTTTAATTTGGTGTATGACCGTGGCACCTTGTTTGGCTTGCAATCGGGTGGCCGTACTGAGTCGATTTTGATGTCTTTGCCGCCGTTAGTGAAATGGCGTTACAATTGGCGGCCTGAAGTCGGTAGTTTAGAAGAGCAGCTTTACCAACGTTATTTGGTCCCCCGCGATTGGTTAAATCAATCGATGTAGCGGCTGTAAAAAAAATGACTTATTTTCTTGCAACAATCCCAGCTATGGATTAAATATTTTATTTGTTGGCTACTCATTGGTAGCGAATACCTAACAAATAATATTAATGATTTTTAATCGTTGAGTCTTGCGCTATGAATGGATCGTTTTCAGCAACACGTCGATTTTTCGATGATAAAAACTTTCGCCGCGGCTTTTCTCGCAGTGGTGCCTTTACGATAAAAGAAGCCGAGTTACTTGAGCGTTGTGGCAGCGCTTTTAAAGAGCTCGACGAAGCCTTGCGTCAGCCAATCGATGAGATTGAGTCTGAATTTGTGTCGGTGTGCCGCGGTGACGCCGAGCCAGAAACTGCCGAGCAAAAGCTTTGGCTAAAATACAAAAAGCTTACCGGTCGTAAGGCCTTTCATGGTTTGGTGAGTAATCCGCCTAAGCTAGCTGCAAAAGTAGTTGATAGTGACGATGATGACACTAGCGATTTAGACGATGATGCACCAGAACTGGATGACGATGATTAATAATTAGCAGCGCAGGCTGCTTTTTATTTTTTGTACTTTGGCTTTTGCTTAAAGCCTTGTTAAGGTGCGTTATTGTTTTTGTTTTAAGTAGTGCACCTAATGGATTTATACGCAGTATTTGGCAACCCAATTAGCCAATCAAAATCGCCTTTTATTCACACCCTTTTTGCCCGTCAAACTCAACAGAAATTGACCTATACCGCAATTGAGCCAGCAGACAATGGTTTTGCCGAGGCCCTCTCACAGTTTTGGCGCGAGGGCGGGAAAGGCTGTAACATTACTGCGCCATTTAAAGAGCAGGCTTATCAGGCTGCCGAGCAACACACCGAGCGGGCCTTACTCGCGGGTGCGGTGAATACCTTAAAACTGACCGATGATGGTGTGATTTTGGGAGACAATACTGATGGTGCGGGTTTAGTCGCTGATCTGGTGGCCAATTTTGGCGAGCTTAAAGGTTTACGCATTTTGTTACTGGGGGCTGGTGGCGCAGCGCGCGGAGTGTTACATCCCTTATTACTCGCACAACCCAATGAGTTGATTATAGCGAATAGAACGGTTAGCAAAGCAGAAGCGCTAGC